>JBNMNV010000001.1:0-40303 GCA_051278125.1 Polaribacter sp.
AGTATCTTCAATAAATGTTTTATCAACAGGCATACTTTCTCCAGTTATGGGAGCTTGATTTAAGCTACTACTTCCTTTAATAATAACGCCATCTGCTGCAATTTTTGTATTCGGTTTTACAGCAATAATATCGTTAATTTTTAAGTTTTTTATCGGAATTTCTTTAAGTTTTCCTTCTTTTTTTAAGAGTGCTGTTTTGGGTGATAATTCCCCTAAAGCCTCAATAGATTTTTTAGCCCTATTCATAGCATAATGCTCTAAAGCATGCCCTAAACTAAAAAGAAATAAAAGTAATGCTCCTTCTGCCCAACTCCCTATATATGCAGCTCCAGCCGCAGCCGCAATCATTAAAAAATCGATATCAAACCCCCCTTTTATAATTTTTTGGGAAGCTTCTATGGTAATGAAATAAGCTCCAAAGAAATAAGAGATAAGGTAAGGTGCTAGAGAAAACCAAATGGGTAAATCGGTAAACGTATCAACAATAAAACCTATGATTAGAAAAAGTCCACATAAAACCGCAAAATAGAGTTCTGTTTTTTTTCCAAAAATCTTACTTCCTCCATGATGATGGGTTTTTTGTTTATTCATGATATAAATTTTGTGTCTATCAAATTTAAAATTTATTCTGACAGTACGTGCATAAATTTAGCTGAATATAAACTTTATTGCATTATAGGAAAATTCATTGTAAACTTGGGATTAAAATGACTGTAAAGACAAAAACACTAAAATTAAACATTCAGGATTTGATAAATTGTAGCTCTCCTGAAACTTCACAATTTTCTTTTAGAGTATTATAAATAGTGTAAATTTTTGAAGATTTTTATGTAATAAATTCAGATTTAATTTACGGTCATTAGTGCTTATTATGTTGTAGTTTATACCATTATTTATTTAAAAATGACGATTCTGCAAAGTAAATGTTCGATGATGCCCTTGTAAATGATGTAGGTCATTTTGTAAACAAACCCATTTAATTATATTTATTTTTTTAATAAGGGTTCACCTCCTAACAAGCAAAAGCTATTGGTACTTGCTCCGAATTTGGATTTAGTATCAGTATAACATCAATTATACACCAGTTTTAAATAGATTAAACAACATTATTCATTATGGAAGATTTACAAAATATTCTAACAGAAATATCGAAACTTACTTCGGTTATTGAAACTAAGTATCCAGAGCTCTATCGCAATTTGGATGAAAACCCAGTTACGCTTCCCGAAAGTAAACATCCAGATATAAACAAACAAGCTTTGCAAGATTATTTAGAGAGCTTAAAACAGCTGCTAAAGCATCATACTTAAGGATAAAAAAAACAGATACATCGATAAAATTATGGGAGAAATAGCCACTTCAAACAAACAGATTATTTTGTTTTACAGCTCTAAATCTGAAAGAGCAAAACAAACGTTGGCCTATGCCAAAACTAAAGGATTAGCAATTCAAGAAATAGATATTTTAAGCGCAAAACTTACCGGAACTCAAATTGTAGAGCTTGCAGACAGATTGCATTTGGAAGTAAGTGATTTGGTAAACCAAGAACACCCTTCTTACACAACAAATTTTGAACATCATAATTTTTCAACCAACGACTGGATAAAAATGATGCAGTATCAACCAGAGATTATGAAGCAACCCATTGCTTTGAGAGGAGACACTACTATTTTGATTGAAACGCCTACGGATATTATTAAAATTTAAATTATTAGATGATTTTTTAAATATAGCTTCACTTTTTTAGCCAACCTATTGCTCAACTCTCAAAATCAAAAAAACACTAACATATTTCATTTTGTGTTATGTACTTAGATTAATTACAGTATTTTTTTTGAGAAAAAGTAAGCGAAAAAGAACGGATTTATTGCGGTATTATATATATAAAATGGTATTACCAATCATTTGGAGGTATAATTGGTATCATTGGGAATCCTATAAATTTAAATGATTTATAAAAACAAAGGCCAATAACTAATTCAATTAGTTATTGGCCTTTGTTTTTATGAAAGTATTTTAAAAACTACATTTCTAATGCGCGCTCTATATTTCCATCCATCAATAATTCAACAGGATTTTCTAGCGCTTCTTTAACTGCAACTAAAAAACCAACAGACTCTCTACCATCTATAATTCTGTGATCGTAAGACAAAGCAACATACATAATTGGCTGAATTACAATACCGCCGTTTACTGCCATCGGTCTGTTTACAATATTGTGCATTCCTAAAATACCGCTTTGTGGAGGATTGATAATGGGTGTAGACAACATAGAACCAAACACACCACCATTGGTAATTGTAAAAGTTCCGCCTGTCATTTCATCAATCGTTATTTGCCCATCTCTAGCTCTTATTGCTAAACGTTTTACTTCAGACTCTACCCCTCTAAAAGATAAGTTTTCTGCATTTCTAATTACCGGTACCATTAATCCTTTAGGACCAGAAACGGCTATTGAAATATCTTGGAAATCTTGTTTTATTTGAAAGTCTCCATCAATCATAGAATTCACATCAGGATACATTTTTAGTGCTCTTACAATTGCCAAAGTAAAGAAAGACATAAAGCCTAAACCAACACCATGCCTTGCTTTAAAGTCTTCTTTATATTTTGTACGTAAATCGAAAATTGGTTGCATGTTTACCTCGTTAAAAGTAGTTAACATGGCTGTTTCATTTTTTACAGCAACTAAACGTTCTGCAACTTTTCTGCGCAACATAGACATTTTTTTGCGCTCTGTATGTCTAGAACCGTTTGCTGGCTGTGTTCCCATAGAAGGTACTGCTTTTACGGCATCCTCTTTGGTAATTCTTCCGTCTTTTCCAGTTCCCTTTACAGCGGAAGCAGTCATTCCTTTTTCTGCCAATACTTTTTTAGCGGCAGGAGAAGCAGTTCCTGTTGCATAGGTTGCTGCTTTCGGAGCTTCCTTTTCTTCAATTTTCTTTTCTTCCTTTGGAGCCTCTTCTTTTTTATTTGCTGCATCTCCATCAGGTTTAGCCGCGCTTGTGTCTATTAAGCACACTACTGCACCTACAGCAACAGCGTCACCTTCTTCTGCTTTTAAAGTGATAATTCCACTTTCTTCAGCAGGCAATTCTAGCGTAGCTTTGTCAGAATCTATTTCTGCAATCGGTTGGTCTTTTTCAACATAGTCTCCATCTTCAACTAACCAAGTTGCAATTTCTACTTCTGTAATCGATTCTCCTGGAGAAGGAACTTTCATTTCTAAAACACTCATGGTCTCTTTTTTTTATATTTGCCAAACTTATTTAGGCATTTAATTGATATACTTTTTTTTAATGTTATAAGGTGCTCAAAACCTTATCGGTATTTTTTTTATTTTTTGGGCGTTTTAACATGCTTTAAACTGTATCTTTTCTTTGTTTAACCTTTCTTTTTAATTTGTAAGCTAATTTCAATCAAAATATATTTCGATTTCAGTAATGCTCAAGGTGACAAAGAAAAGGATGCCGTTTCAATCCCTAACGCACTTCCTCAATGTTAAAAACACTATCAATAACTGCTCGATGTCTTTTCTTAAATCTTGTGCTAGAGCCGGCTGCAGGAACTGCATAATATTTTCTTGAACGTACCGTTAAATTTTTTAATTCAAAACGTTGCAACATATAGCTCCAAGCTCCCATATTTCTTGGCTCTTCTTGCGCCCAAACATATTCTTCAATATTTGGATATCGGTCAATAATTGCCTGAATTTTTTCTTTATGCAACGGAAACAATTGCTCAATTCTTACCAAAGCAATATCGTCTCTTTCCAATTTTTCTCTTTCCTCTAATAAGTCATAATAGAATTTACCCATACAGAAAACTAATTTCTTTACATTTTTTGGATTTAACGTATCGTCTATTACTTCTTGGAATTCTCCATTTGCTAAATCTTGAATGGAGCTTACCACTTTTGAGTGTCGCAATAAACTCTTTGGAGTAAATACAATTAAAGGTTTTCTGTAACCTCGTTTCATTTGACGACGCAACAAATGATAAAAATTTGCTGGCGTTGTGCAATTTGCAACGGTCATATTATCTTCTGCACATAATTGTAAGTAGCGCTCTATTCTTGCGGATGAATGCTCAGAACCTTGCCCTTCATACCCATGAGGTAATAAAACCACAATTCCGTTTTGAGCTTTCCATTTATCTTCTGCAGCAGAAATATACTGGTCGAATATTATTTGAGCTCCGTTAGAAAAATCTCCAAACTGCGCTTCCCAAATTGTTAATGTATTCGGATTTGCCATTGCATATCCATAATCAAACCCTAACACGGCATACTCAGACAATAATGAGTTGTAAATGGTCATTTGCCCTTTAGAATCAGGGTTTGTATTCAGTAAATTAATTCTTTCTTCGGTAACTGCATCACGCAAAATAGCATGTCTATGAGAAAAAGTTCCTCTTTCTACATCTTGTCCAGAGATACGAATATTAAATCCTTCTTCCATTAAAGAACCATAGGCTAAATTTTCTGCCATTCCCCAATCTAATTTAAGGGTTTCGAATGCCATTTTAGCTCTTCCTTGTAAAATACGTTCTGCCTTTTTTACAAAAGTAGACCCTTCAGGAACTGTAGAAACAACTTTTGCAATATTATTTAATCGATTTTCCGGATACTTGGTCTCCACTACTTGCAGCATGGCTGCTTGATGTTCGCGTTCAAAACCTTGCCAAGTAGATTCCATAAACTCTTCTACCTTAGAATTTTTATCTTTTTTAGAGTTGTCAAATTCTTTTTCAAGCATTCCTTTAAATTCATCTGTAATTTCTTTTACATAAGATGAACTTATTGAATTTTCTTTTAATAATATATCCGCATAAATATCTTTAGGATTTTTATGTTTTGCAATTGCTTTGTATAGTTTTGGTTGCGTAAAACGTGGCTCATCACCTTCATTATGACCGTATTTACGATAGCCAAGTAAATCGATAAAAATATCGGTTTGAAACTTCATTCTAAAGTCTAATGCTAATTGCATTGCATGGCACACAGCTTCTGTATCGTCTGCGTTTACATGTAAAACCGGAGATAAAGTTACTTTGGCAACATCTGTACAATACGTACTTGAACGTGCGTCTAAATAATTTGTGGTAAAACCAATTTGATTATTTACCACAATATGGATTGTTCCGCCGGTTTTATAGCCGCTTAATTTTGCCATTTGCACTATTTCGTAAGCAATTCCTTGCCCCGCAATGGCAGCATCTCCATGAATTAAGATTGGTAAAATCTTACTAGAATCGCCAGCATATTTTCTGTCAATTTTAGCTCTTGTAATCCCTTCGGCAACCGCGGCTACAGTTTCTAAATGCGATGGATTTGGTACTAAATTCATTTTGATTTCATTACCGTCTCTGTAGGTTTTACTTAACGTTAAACCTAAATGATATTTTACATCACCATCGATATCTTCATCTTCAAAATCTTTACCTTCAAACTCACTAAATAAATCTCTAACTGGTTTTTTAAAGATGTTTACCAAGGTATTTAAACGACCTCTATGAGCCATTCCTAAAACACATTCTTTTACACCATATTTTTCTGCAGCATCTCTTAACATTACACTAATTCCAGGAATTAGAGTTTCTCCTCCTTCCAAAGAAAAACGTTTTTGGCCAACGTATTTTGTTTGTAAAAAACTTTCAAAGGTTACTGCCTGATTTAATTTTCCTAAAATATACTTTTTGGCTTCGGTAGAATATTTTGGGTGGTTCTCGTTTTCATTCAATCTAGATTGCCACCATTTTAATTTTTCTGGATTTCGCATGTACATATATTCAACTCCAATAGAATCGCAATAAATGTTTTGTAAATGCTCAATAATTTCAGATAAGGTTACCCTTCCTAATCCCAGAATTTCTCCGGCAGAAAAATAACTGTTTAAATCGTCTTTTGATAACCCAAAGGTTTCAATATCTAAAGAAGGTTCGTATTGCCTTCTTTCTCTAACCGGATTTGTTTTTGTGAATAAATGACCTCTTGTTCGGTATCCGTTGATCAAGTCTGCCACCAAGAATTCTTTTTTAACTTCTTGCGGAATTTCTACAGAAACTTCTTCTTCTTCTTCTTTTAAAGAATAGTTTTCATTTGCAAAATCATACCCTTGAAAAAAACTTCTCCAGCTTGGTTCTACGGCATCTGGGTGTACTAAATATTGGTTGTATAAATCAGCTATAAAGCCTGTATGTGCTGCGTTTAAGAACGAAAATTTATCCATATTAAAATTTATACTTTTTTTCTAATTATTAAATTGTAACAAAAATACAATTTTTAGTAATAGTGCCCTTGCTTATTTTAAAGATAAGCTGATAAAATTTTATTAAATTTTTTATAAAAAAATTTGGCAATATTCTAAAAAGGTATATATTTGCACTCGCTAAACAAAATCTTGTATAGCAAACTCCTCCTTAGCTCAGTTGGTTAGAGCATCTGACTGTTAATCAGAGGGTCCTTGGTTCGAGTCCAAGAGGGGGAGCAACACCAGTAAGGGTTTCAAGACATTTAGTTTTGGAACCTTTTTTTATGCGCAAGGTTTTGATTGAATTTGAACTGTTTTATTAAGATGATTCAGGTTTAATAATTTTCGAAAACACACGCTCTAAGAAATTGTCTAAATCAGTAAGCTTTTTGCTGACGATTTATATATTTCAGAAGTGTAAAAATTAAAATTTATCAAATTTTGTTTTGTTAAACAGTCTTAAAATAATGTCCGAGTAACTCCAGTACTTTCAGTACATAATTCTAGGTCACTGCTATCTAAATCCATATATCCTTCGGGATCATCACAAGCTACTCTGTACTCTTCAACAGCAGCAGCAGCATGAGCTATTAAAATATTTAATGCGTCTGTTGCTGGAAGTGTAAGAACCGTATATACCGCACTATTTGATGTTTCTAGTTGTTTCACCAGTTATAACTGTAACGTCACCTGATGTTGCACCGTAAGGCACTACTGCAGTAGTAATAGACGTATCTGATGAAGCAGACACTGAAGCAGTTGTTCCATTTCCTTTATTATGAATTGTTAAAGTTTTACTAATTAAATTAAAAAAGTAAGTAAAACAAAACTTGAACATCTACATAAAGCAAGGGTTTATTTAGTTTCATTCTGAACTGTTTTTTTCTTAACTTAGTTGGCTCAATACGAAGACTATAGATCATGAAAAAAGCAATTCATATTTTCGTAACATTAAGCTTAGTTTTATTTTTTACAGCATGTAATTTTTCAACTGCAAATATTGATGATGTAAAAATGTGTACCAATATTACGGATAATCAATGTCCCTCTGATAATCCAGTCTTTTCTACCACTTCGCCTTTAATTTATGTTAGTTGTCATTTAAACAATGCTCCTGAAAATACAGATGTTAAAATGGAATGGATTTATTTAGGCGAACAAAGATTAGTTATAGATGCTGTTTTACAAAATTCAGGATCAAATATTGGAAATTTGAACATCCAATCAAATTTATCTAAACCTACAAATGGATGGCCGATAGGCGATTATGAAATTGTGTTAACTATTGTTGGAACCGATAAAGAACCGAACGTGAAAACGTTTAGCATCCAATAAATTTAGATTAGCAATTTAACTGATTATACTTTTCATAAAAATTGAATGACATGAAAGCACAAAGATTGTTGCTCGTTATTGGTTTCCTGTTTTTTTTATTAAGTGTGAAGTCTCAAAATGCTGAGCAGTACATTAATAATGTGGTAAATGATATCAATTATAAAATTGCAGAAGTACATCAACTGGCATCTCAAAAACAGATGTATGAGTGTATCGCAAAGTTAGATGAAGTTTATTTCAAAATAAGTTCTGAAATAAGGAAAGGTACTTTTGATGAAGAGTATAAAAATGCTAAAAGGAATAATCCTAATTTTACTTATAAAATTAGAAAAGATTTACCAAACCAACTAGAAGCAACATATTGGAAAAGTAAGTTAGCACAATGTGAACGAATTCTAGCCAATCAAGATGTAGTTATTGAGGGTATGATTGCTGCCAAAAAATTAAACAATGATGATAAGTTTCTTGCCTTATTAAAACAATTAAAAACGGGTTACGATGCCATTAGTGGTATCATTGAAAATACAGCAACATTTAACCCGTTAAAATTAGGTTATGATTTGCATGGTAATTTTAACGATGCTATTAATAATTACAAAGAGTATGAAAATGCTGAATTAGCGAATCTTGAAATTGATGAAAAACTTGCAAAATTCAATTTAACTATAGCTAAAGCAGAAAAAAATAAAAACAATTTTCACTTTTTTAAAAAATACCTAAAAGACAATTACGATGCTGTAACTAGTTTTAAGGCGAATGTTGAATATTTAAATAAAATCAAAAATTCCATTGATAGTGGCCCTATTGATAAACTAGATATTAGTCTTAAGTATAATTGGAATTATGGTCCTTTCCAAAAGGAGGTAAAAGAACTCTGTAAAAACTTTAATATTGATGATGATTACTGTTCCGATTTTAAACTTAAATATGATAAAATAAATAGGAGTGCTAAACGTAGCTTAAACACAATTATTGAAAATATTAAAGCCAGTGATGACCAAGCCAATAAACAACGCTTTTTAAATGAAAATAATGCACGATGGCCTGAATATAAAGGTGTTGTAGATCCAATATTCCAAAAAGTTTATACAGCACAATGTGATAAGCCAATAACGCAAGAAACTTCAGAAAACGATACTTCTAATAATGAACAGAGTAATAAGGGCAATGAAAATACTGAAATAACAGTTAATGATCGTGTTTTAAATATCCAATCTTTGGAATTAGAAACTACATACGGAGTTTCAACGAATAGCTTTTATCCTAGCCAAAAAGCCAAAGTTAGTTTTTCTACAAAATGGGATGGAAAGTTTATGGAACGTGTTCAAATTAAAATATTATTAGACAATGAAGTAGTTTTAGATGAAATCCTTGCATTTAGAAATAGCATGGGAGATTTTCTCTCCAATTTTTCTAAAACTATTCAAATTCCTGAATATTTTGGAAATGGTGATTATCGTTTAAGCTTGCATATTTCACGCGATCCTAAGGTCTTAAACAAAAGTATTCAAGTAAAATGTACTCCAAAAACAATTCTATTTAATGTTACAGATACTAGGAGCCTAACAATCAATGAAGGAAATGAAATTAATAAAGAAGAGGAAGAAGGTGAAGAGGAAGTGAAGAAAACAACAAAGCCCATAACTAAAATCTCTGGTAGTACTGATAAATATTGGGAAAATGAAATTCCTGATAATGCGCATAAAGAATGGGCTATTATTAAAGATGGATCATCTTATACGTATGAAGTTAAATATAGCGTTAACGGAAGAACTGTTGGTTATCGTGCTTTTTCTGATCCTGAATTCAAAAACCCAAAATGGGAATCAATTCGAAATAATTTGGCCATTAAACATGGGGCACAAAGAAAATTTTCTTTTGATAAGGAAGGAAACTATTTTGTATCAGAGATTGAGTTTTATAGGGCCAATAAGCGAATGGCTAATCGATTGACGTTAGACAGTAAAGGTGAGATTAAATATGGTGAAAAGTTAGATTATATCAATGAAAAATTGATGACACATATTCCTTCCGAACCCCAACTTTCTTTAGCAAATATTGCAATTACTGGAAATGTCGATTATACATCAATTAATTTACCTTCTAACCCAATAAAACTAATTTCTGGTTATTCGGAAAGATATTATGCTCCGAATGTTTTAAAACAACATATGGGAACCTATACTTTTTCGGGTGGTGAGTTTAAATTGAGATCCGCTTCACTACGATCAGGACGAAAGGTTGTTGCTTGGAGTTTTTATACTAATGGTAATCTTCTTTCAATTAGTACCTATTTGTTAAGTGATCGGTATAAGTTTTATCAAGAGTATTATACACAAGATAAAGTTAGAGTTGGCACGAGAATATCTAGAGATGGAACTCAAATATATCTTTATGGAAAAAAGGTTGATAAACAAACCTATCTTACTGCAAAGGCCGAAGATAATTGGCTACCATCACTTGCTGATGGGGATGCTATTTCTTCTAGACCTTTTAATCCTCAAAACTATCCGGATCCTGCATGGGCTACTTCTAATCCACTAAATCTTTTTATTGAAGATGGTTCTCAACTTTGGCGTGTAGAAATGACCGATTATTCGACCAATTGTTTTTATGTTAATAATCACAATATAAGTGGATTAATCAGTTGGAATGAAAAAAAACAATCTCTATTGGAAGTTTATCGTGATATGCATCAAATATATAGGATTCGTTGGAAAAAGGAGGGCCAACTTAGTGGTGCACATATTCGAGGTCATATATATAATGAAGGTCTACGTATTTCTGTAAAAGATGGTGAAATTCAATCTAATTATGAAAATACTTCTTTACCCTATTATTCCTATTCAAAAACATATGCTAAGATAAAAAATACTCCTTCGTTGGAGGTTTTTGATTCCCCCAGATTAACTGATATTATTGAGCAACCTAAATTTCCTCCAGCTGAGATTACACCATTATTTAAAAAAATATGGAACGGCTTGGAGATTGATTATTCAGCTCCAACTTCTGAATCAATAAGTGAGCAAAGTCAATTAGATACTACCCAGACCGAAAAACCTGAAATAGAACAATCAGATCAAGCTGCTATTGATGCAGAATTATCAAAATTGATGGATGAAATTCGTAAAATTAAGGGGCAAGCAGATATTTCTTTCAATAAAAAATATTGGAATGATCCGAATTCAATGCGGGTAACAATGAATGAAAGCAATCCTAAACAGGAGGCTATGGACATTCTAAGAAGAGCCATTCCTATAGTAGATCGTGCGAAATATCCGGGTCCTAAGCTTATGGCCTATCATATGTTAGCAATGCATTTTACAGATTACTCAGGAAGAGTAAATGGAAATCTAGGGAAACAGGCATTTTTCATTGAAGCAGCAAAACAGATCAATAAAGCAGATCAATTAATGCCTCAATTACGAAGTATGGGTAATCAAGCTTTATCAAACTTTTATGTTGCAAGCGCTGAGGTATGGCGCGCAATGACCCGCAAAGCACAATGGGGAAATCATGCCTATAATAAAATGGCTTGTGATAAAAAGGTGATGCAACAATATGAACGAGCTGTTCAGACAGATCCAAATAATACCCAAGCCAGAAGAATGCTAGAAAAGCTGAGAGCTCCTAAAAAAGCAGTCCCTGCAGCAGCAACGGAGCTTGATAAAATTAGACCGGAGGCTTGGAATGATGCTGAAGCAATTCGTCATAAATTAAAAGCTGAAGTATATGAAAATGTCATAGTTGAACAAGAAAATGAATTGAATAAGAAAGTAGAAATTAATGCCTTGGAATTGGCTGATCTTACCGTTGAACATACTTCTGGAACGGTTTATATCAAACGTTCTGGAGCTGAATATTGGGAAGAAATTCAAGGTTCTGTTGCGGTTATTTTTAATGGAGACGCTATAAAAACAAGTGAGGATGCTAAAGGTGTTTCTGTAACTTTCCAAGAAGATCATACATTTTTCGCAATAAAAAATAATGCTGAGGTACTCTTTATTGATGATCATAAATTTGTGATTAAAAGAGGAGAGATTAGAGTTGAAGTTACCAAGAAAGGGAAAGAGTTTTTAGTAATCACACCATTTCATACAGTAGGTGTTCGAGGAACTGAGTTTGAAGTAAATGTTAAATCGGATCAAACCACGGAAACATATGTTTATGAAGGGGTTGTTGAAACTCGTAACGGAACCGATATCGCTTATTTAGAAGTTGGCGATAAGGTTATTGTTAAAAAAGGCGATGATAATATCAGTGAATCAACTTTTAATGTTGCACAACGTAATCAGTCTGAATGGAGTGGTATAGAACAACAAAAAATAGATCATCAACGAAGCGTTGAAAGTACAAACATTAATGTGGAGCCTAAAAGAACAGATAAACGAACCAATGCTTCAAGAATATATGACAGAAATATTCAGAAGGTTAACATTTCTGCAAGCCCAGATAAGAAATATCATGAAGTTCTGGTTTCTAATAGTCTAGATTATCAACATATTGCTATAGTTGCTAGATGTCCTGTAAATGTTTCAGAAAAAACAGCTATAACAGTTAATTGGTATTTTAATAATCTGCCACAACCAATTAGTGTGGGTAATTATGAGGTGTTGCCTCAGGCAAGTGAATATGATGCAACAATTTTTTCTTATGATAGACCTTTAAATCCAGGTGTTTACAAGGTTGAGTTTATCATGAATGGAAATGTAATAGGAAGATCTGAGGTTAGTATCAAACCTCAGGAAGACTATGATGAGCAGGAAGCTAAGAAATATTATATAGAAGCTGTAAAAGGCCTGGATATGGCTCTCCAATTTTTAAATGGAGGTGATTATACCAATGCAGGAGAAATGGCTAGGTCTAGCTTACCAATATTACAATCGGTATTATACAATGCACCAAATTTACCTGATGTATTAGCTGTATTACAGGCTGCACAAACTGTAAATTCTTTAGATAAAGTGAATAATTTACTTCAACAAAATAACTCTGTAGAAGCATTGAAATGGGCTAAGGTTTCCTTGGCTACTGTTTCTAATGCGCATCAAAATTGTAAAGATGATCAGTTTAAACAAACACTTACAAATTTGAAAAATGTAGTTGAAGAAATCGTTTTTGAATTGAATAAACTATAAATACTAATTATGAGTAAAAAACAACTATCAATCGTATTACTAATTGTAGGCATTGTTGGTTTTATTTATCAGCAAAACCAGAAAAAAAAATATCTAATTCTTGATAAACGAATTTCAAGCAACAATGAATTTGTTCACAACATAAACGTTCAATCCGGAAATAATTATCTTTTTTCTTTATGGGGAAACGATGAAGAAGGAGGATTCCAATGGGCTGGAATGGAGATGTATTTTAAAATTATAACCGAATCGGGTGTTGTAATTGAGGAGAAAAATATAATAGCCACTGGCACAGAAGACGACACAGGAAGGAAACGTGCTGCGAATGGTGATGATGTGAAATTTAAAGCAACTGAATCAGAAAATGTTACGTTACTGGCTACTTTAATAAAAGGTGATTATATGGATATAGCAATCTATGAGAACTTACCTGAAAACAATTATTGGATGCCCGTTTTATTCATTGGTCTTTTTATTACTGGTTTGGTTTTATACTTAAAATCCCGAAATCAATAAAGTTTCAAAATTGTAAAGATTCTAAACAAATAAATTATGAAAAAAACAACAATATCAATAGCGCTATTTTTTTTGACAACTATAATATTAAGCCAAAACATTGTTGATAAACAATGGGGGTTTAAATTAGATATACCATCGTCTTGGTCACAAAATGATTATATGGATGGGCCAGATAAAGTCTATGATTTTTACAGTGCTGACAAAAATGCTGGGTTTAGCCTTCGTATTTTTAATATTACAAGTCAGATAACTTATGAAATTCTTATTCCAGTGTTTGAGCAAAATATATTTCCCGAAGCATCAAGATTAGCACTTAAAGATTTAACTTCAAAAAATGGAATTCCCGGAAAGCAGGCTATGTATTCGATGGATAATAACGGAAACAAAATTGATATTGCTGTTTTTTACACACTTCAAAATTCAAAGGGTTATGTTTTTTCTGCCCTAGTGGTTTCCGATATTGCTGAAAATTATAAAAACGATATTCTATCAACAACGGCTTCTTTCATCATTGATGGTGTTGGGGAAAATCCACCAAAAAAAAATGGCTTAGGTAGTATTTCAGATCTTTTGAAAAAACAAAAAGACAATCAACCTAAAAAAACTTCAAATAACTCAGTAGTTGTAGGTCGCTATATGTTTGATTATAGTAAAGGCGATAATCGCACTAATTTCAACAATATTTATATTTATAAAAATGGAACTTATGAACATGAATATCAGCCAAAAAACTCTGGAAATTATATTGGAGGAACCAAAGGAACTTGGAAATTAGAAGGAAACACCCTCACATTAATTCATAATGGTAACGGTGCATTAACGGATGTTTATACACTTGATGGTCGAAAATTAATTCGCACTACTAATAGCGGAAAAATGGTTTATTTCAGAGAGTAAAACTTAGCCTAAAAAAGGTAAGTTATTATTTATAAAAAACAATGAAACGTTAAAATAATTCAATACAAAATAGGTTGGTTTTGAGGTAAACTTCAAATAAAGTTTGAAATCATTCCAATAAACTAATAAATACCAGAAATCAGTTATGAAAAATCAAAAAGCAATTCTTTTATTCATTTGTTTTCTTTTTAGCATTGGTAAGGCCTTTGCTCAAAAAAAATGGATTTCTGACAATGAAATGCAGTTTAAAATAAATGCTCCTGTAAATTTCACACATAATCAAATTTATGATGGAACAGATAAAGTATTAACTATTATGAGTCCAGATCAAAATGTGATGATTCGGGTTAGGGCAATGCCAGCAACAAACCAGTTTACCCCCGTTCTTTTACAAAAGGCTTTTGAGCAAAATATGATTAAGGGAGCTAAACGAATTGTTGATGAAAATGGTAAATTAAATAATATTCCTACTCGATCGTCGGCATATACTTGGAGTGTTGATGGAAACAACGCAGTTCTTGGCGCTTATTATATTGTTCAAAATGGGTTTGCTTATATTGTATGGTCAGCAATACCAATTCATTTAATTCAGCAACGTTCAGCTGAAGCCGATGAAATACTAAATACATTTACTTTATTAAACCAAATTGCAGTTTCCAGTAGTAAGGGTATAGAAAGTTTACTAGGGGAAAAAGGTAGTATAAGTGCTATTATTAATAAAAAAAGCATTGGAAAAGCTACGCCTCCTCCTCCGCCACTATCTAAAAAACCTGTTACATTTTCTAATCCAAAGTATTTATCATTAGTTTCCGATGATGCATGTGTTGAGCACTTTTATCCAAAAGGATACAAAACAACTTCAGTTGAACAAGGACAAACTATTTGGGAAGATGGCTCGGATATTAAAATGGTGATACAAACAATTATTAAAGCTGGAAGGTTTCGTTCTTACACAAGCAATAATGTGACGAGTATTTCCAATAAAGGAGCCGATGTTATTTTGCAAAAATATTTGGAAATAAAGGGTGAAGATGTATTTCAATATTTCTATACTTATGGGGAATCTTATTTTGCATATTTTGCAATTGAAAACAATAATTGTTACTATTTGGTAGGTTTTGTAGGAAATAATCAAAAGCAGCAGAAAATTGTAAAATATGCTAATGATGTTATGCAGTCGGTTAAAAAAGTTCAATGCAGTCGCTAACTTTTGGAAAGGATGCTTGTTATTTGAAGAAGTGAAGAATTCAACATAGCCACTCTGCATTAGACAGGTTTTCTTATTCTAAAGAAAAGTTTGCCACAATTTTTACAAAAATTTCGCAAGGACGATATTTTTATAAAGAATTCACGTTTTTTAAATCTGTAATGTCTTTCCATGTCGATGCTTTATGAGGCATTTCGAGGTAGTCGTGCCCTAAAACAGACCAAAATTTTGGATTCATCTATTCTTCCTCCGGATTTTCTATATCCCAATCCCATCTAAGAAATATTCTTGAATAAAATAAAAAATTGACTCATCGGTTTTAATGATATTATAGAGTTCTTTTTTAAGATAGTTGTCGTTTTGCATGGGGGACTGAATTTAATTAAATTTTACAGAACAATTTTATGTAAAGAAAGTTTTTGGTTTAAGCTTGTAATATAACACATAAATCATAAAAAAAATATGTCAGTACTATTATAAATAGTATTTTGGAGTACGTTGTTCTAAACTAACTAGGGCTTTATTTTGGTTCATAAAGATGCTGTGTATTGAGTATACAAATCAATAAAATCTTGATTACTATTTAATTTTTAAATAGGTTCCTCTAAAGCGGCTGAACGAATGAAGAATATTCCAAAAACATTAAAAGTAATTGTAAAAACTATCTTTTTGGCATATTATTCTGTTGCGATGCCTTTTATTTTGTTTGTTTTTAAGTTTTGCCAGGTTATGAGCAGTTTATGAATCATCCATTATACTGGAAGTAATATCAATTGGAAGTACAATTGGTATTATTCAATAACCAATTTTTTTATAATTTCATCAATATTTAATATGTAAATTCCTTTAGATAAACTACTTACATTTATAGTTTGAATATCAGAATTTACTTTATAACGAACAACAAGTTGCCCATTGATAGCATATATATAAACATCAGATGGCTTACCTGAATTGAGCCTTGAAATAGTTAAATGGTCTGTGGCTGGATTTGGGTACATATTAAATCCTGTTTTTATAAATTTCTCACTAGATAATGTTGAATGCGCTCCTACAATTCTGAACCCAAAATGATCATTCCCTTTATCCTCTGAGTCAGAAAACCTCATTGCAGATTGCAAGGTATTTTCATGATAATTCCAAGAACCTCCTCGCCAAGATCTTTCAGTAGAACCACTAACCTCAATAAAAGGATCGGTCACTGCAGACGTATCATACGGAGCAACATAATTATCCGCAATCCATTCCCAAACATTTCCTGCTAAATTGTATAATCCAAAAGGGTTGGCACTTCCGCTAATTGCACTTCTAACGTGTCCAGTTGCCAAAACGTCTATTCCTGCTTGATTCCAATTTGCATCACTCACAGTACTACCATCAAAAACAGCATATTCAAAATTAGAGCCGGCCTTCGCGGCATATTCCCATTGTGCTTCAGTAGGAATCGATAGATTATAATACGCTGCAAATGCTTTGGCTCCCCACCATCTTATAAAAGTAACAGGCCAAGCAGAAACTTCTGTTTGAGTTGGAAGACTCGTTGAATTTTCTGGATTATTTTCTGTCCACCCTTGTAATTCATCTGAATAATTTAATCCAGAACCTGCCCAATCGTCAAAATCATTCAATATTGCACCTTCAAAAATCATTGGAGCTCCATAATCTTGATAATTACAAATCTCTTTCCAATTAAAATCATCAACATTAAAAGGGTCTTTTACATAAAAAGTATTGGACACATCCTTAAAACCAATGTATGCCATATTTAATGGATTTTCAGGCTCTACACTTCCCGTAAATTCGTTGTTTTCATCATCTTCATTACCATGATCTTTTAATACTCTAATTCCATCTAGGCTGTATAGTGTCTTCCCTTCATAGGCTGAAGCTGCTGTGCCTTGAATTATTAGCTTGTCTTTATCGGGCCCTGCAATACCTGTAACAATTTGAATTAAACCTTCACTAAAAGCAGCATTTAAAAATTCTACATATTGTTTATTGTTTATTTCAGCTTCACTCATGGCATAATCGGATATTGTTACTTGATGCTCAGGAGCAGCTTCTCTTTGTTCTGTTGAACCTTTTAAACTATTGCTTCCCATAATAAAAGTACCTCCATCAATATCTTTCATGACGATTCCTTCTGGCAAAGTTTGTGCAATTAGAATTGATGCGTGCAGAAAACAGACCAATAAAAGTGTGATAATTTTGTGTAGTTTTGTTTCCATTGTTACGCATTTAGCGATTAAATGTTTACTATTAGAAAAGATGATTTAGGTTCATAAACTTTAAAAGTAACTCGTGTATTTTTCTAATTACTTCAGTTATTTAACTGGAAATCAGATTTAAAGATAGTAAAAATTAATACAACCCTATATTTAATGTTATGGAAAATTCAAAAGCAGATTTATAACTAATATTTATTTACGAAATAAGCCATTTTATTAGCGGAAAAATTATTGATGTTATCTTTAATTTTAAGAGTAGAGCAAAAAGAATTTAACTATTCTCGAGAACTGAAACAGTTTGTGATGCCAATTTAATTCTATAATTTTATCAAAATATATTTAGGAAAAAACCGTTTTTTAAAACTGGCATTCAGGATTCTTCCATCAAGTAGAAATTATATAAAAGTATTGGATGCGCTATTTCTTAAAAATAAAGTATTGGTTACTTTTGTTAAAAAATTATAAATGAGCAATCTAAACGATAAATTAATCCAACAATCATATAAAGCTTTTCGTAGCCAATTAGAAACGGTCGAAACAAAAGAATTATTGGAAATAATTAAAAACTATAAATTACTACTAAGTAAGTTAGATGCTTATAATGGGGCACTTTTGAGGGATCTAATTGATATTGCCGAAAAAAAATTAAAAACAAAAAAGGCATCGATATAAAAGGGTTTATGGTAAAACCCCATGAACTTTTGGAAGTATAAATAGCCCTATTTTATGTTGTTTTAACCTTAGTATTTTCAATAAAAGCGGCATGAGCAACAAGGTTCATAGAGCTGCTTCGGAGTTTCTGTTTAAATTTTAAAAAAGTAGTGGTTATTTTTTGGAATGTTGATTAAAAGCCTCTCTTATTTTCTGATCATTTAAGATGTATTTCTTGTATTTACCATCTCTATATCTGTAATAAATAAACAAAGGCATAAATAGAAAAGACAAATATAAAACACCCAGTCCCATAACAACCTTTGCTTTTTCGTGCTCTGTGTTCAAAAGATATCCTCCAGTAATCATCCAAATAACAAAGATGATAAACATTATTTTTATTGCTAATTTCATGCTGCAAACTTACAAAAGTTATATCTTTAATTATATTTATGACACAAGTTTCACGAATTTTACTCTTTTTAAAACTGATTGTTGATTAGTCTATTATTTTATAAAATTATATTTCATCATTATGAGGTCAATTTTGTTATTTTTGGTTTGTTTGACGGTGTTTTCTTGCCATCAAAATAAAAAACAAGTAACCATGTCTAAAAAAATAGTCATTGCGCATAGAGGTGCTTCTGGATATGTACCCGAACACACTTTAGAAGCAAAAGCCATGGCACATGCTATGAATGCTGATTTTATTGAGCAAGATTTAGTGTTATCTAAAGATAATATTCCGATAGTAATTCATGATATTTATTTAGATGATGTGACCAATGTTGCTACAACATTTCCAAATAGAAAAAGAAAAGACCATCGTTTTTATGTGATTGATTTTACCTTTGATGAATTAAAAACGTTGCAAGTTACCGAACGTTTTAACCCAAAAACGGGAGAACAAGTCTACAAAAATCGCTTTCCGAAAGGAAAAGGGAATTTTAAAATCCATTCTTTGCAAGAAGAAATTGAACTCATTCAAGGTTTAAATACATCGACCAAAAAAAATATCGGGATTTATCCTGAAATTAAAGCTCCTGAATTTCATCAAAAAGAAGGAAAAAACATCACAGAAATTGTCTTAAAAGTACTTGCTGATTATGGCTATAAAACCAAAAAAGACAACTGTATTTTGCAGTGTTTTAATGCGCAGGAATTAGAACGCATTCGAAAAGAATTAAAGTCAGAATTATTTTTAGTTCAGTTAATAGAACATCCTAAACAAGCCAAAGAATTAAAACATTTTGCAACCTATGCAGACGGAATTGGCCCGTGGTACAAACAAATTTTAGCTTCAAAAGTGAAGGATCAATATCGCTTTACTTCGTTAGTTTCTGATGCGCATCAATTAGGATTAAAAGTGCATCCTTACACATTTAGAGCAGATGCTTTGGCAGAATTTGATACCTTTGAACAAATGATGCAAACACTTTTAATAGAGGCCAATGTAGATGGTGTTTTTACCGATTTTCCGGATGTAGTTATCAATTTTTTAAAAGAAAACAACCACAATGAATACTGAAATCTATGCCATAAAACATACGAATGACCAATTGGTTGTTCTTAAATCTGACCAACAAATTTACAACTCTCAATGGTTTACAGATTTTGGTAAATTTGGGTGTGAACTCTTTAATTCAGAAGGCAAAATGATCTTCTCTATAATCAAAAAATTTGAATTTTGGAAATGGAAAATGGTCTATACCATCAAAGAAAATAATGGAAACTTGATTCATCTTATTTCTCAAAACAATAGAAAAACAATTTACGCAATTGATTTTAATGAGATTACTTATGAGGTACAAAGTCATTTTAAAAAGAAAACATCTATTTTTAAAAATGGTGCTAAAATTGCAGAAATTGATGAATCTTTTTTAGACAAAGACTTTAGAAATCATATTAAATTACAACTTTTAGATAAAAAAGATTTAGAAGTTTGTTTTTTACTGTTCTCTTGCTTAAAAATTGGAGAAATGGAACAAAAACAAAAAACAGTAATTACGAGTCAAAAACAATTAGAGGTTAATCAGGAACCTTGGGATTAAATTCTCATACCAATTTGGGCTTATGACGTCGTGTAAATAATTAGCGTAGCCTTCATTACGGTCATTTTTTTTAATAAAAAGTAAGCGAAAAAGAAACGATTTATTGCGGCATTATAGGTCTAAAATGGTATTACAATCATTTTTATCTAAGAAGTAACCTCTACCAATTTATTTCTGTAAGCATTTAGTAGTTTAGACTTCGAAATAAAACCTACATATATTCCGTTTTTTACAACAGGTAAATTCCATGCATTACTTGTTTTAAACTTGTTCATTACTTTTTCTACAGAATCTGTATCTAGAATGGTTTCGGGGGCAGCTTTCATAAAAGTTTCTACGGTTACTGTTGTATACATTTCTGAATCGAACATTACTGATCGAATATCATCTAACAAGACAATTCCTAAAAATTGATTTTTTTTATTAATCACAGGAAAAATATTTCTTGCAGATTTGGCAACCGCTTTTTTTAACATATCACCCAATAACATTTCTGGATAAACAGATTTAAAATTAGTTTCAATGATCTCATCTATTTGTAGCATCATCATTACATTTTTATCTTTATTGTGTGTAATAAGTTCTCCTCTTTGCGCTAATTTATACGTGTAAATGGAATTAGAAACAAAATATTTGGTAAACGAGAAAGAGATGGCAGCAACCAACATTAAAGGCACAAATAAATCATAACCTCCTGTAATTTCTGCAATTAAAAATATAGCGGTTAAGGGTGCGTGTAAAACTCCAGCCATTAAGCCTGTCATCCCAATTAATGTGAAATTAGATTCAGAAACTTCAAATCCTAAACCCGAATTATTAATCATTTTTGCAAAAGCATTGCCCAAAGCACTTCCCATTACTAAAGTCGGGATAAAAATACCTCCAACTCCGCCAGCTGCAAACGTTGTACTCATGGCAATTGCCTTAAAAAAAGTAATGAGCAGTAATAGCATGATGACCATCCAAATATTATCATGATCGAAAGAAAAGGGAGTATTCCCAATGGCTGCTATATGATTTCCTTTTAGTAAATTGTTGATTAATCCATATCCTTCACCATATAAAGAGGGCATTAAATATAAGATAAAACCGATAATAAAACTTCCTATTAGCAATCGTACATAACGCTTTTTAAATTGATAAAAGAACTTTCTGATGGCAAAATAGACAACTGAAAAATATATGGAAATAATGCCTGTAAAGATTCCGAAAATCGCATAAAAACCTAATTCGTTAATTTCGAATTTATCATTTAATTCAAAACCCAACAATACTTCAGAACCTAAAAAAAAATACGAAGTAATAATGGCAGAAACAGATGCCAACAGCAACGGTACCAAAGAAACAAAGGCAATGTCTAAACTAAAGACTTCTAAGGCAAAGACAATCCCTGCAATAGGCGCTTTAAACATGGAAGACATGGCGCCTGCAGTTGCACAACCAATTAAAAGCATCCTTGTTTTTGTGCTCATATGAAACAGCTGAGAGGTGTAGGATGCTAAAGCTGTTCCGGCACTCACTGCTGGTCCCTGTAAACCTACAGAACCGCCAAAACCAACCGTTAAAGGTGCCGTTAGTAAAGAAGCATAGATGTTATATTTAGGAATAATTCCTTTTCTTTTAGAAATAGCATAAAGTGTCGAAGAAATGCCATGCCCAATATGTTTTTTTAACCAATTCTTTTTGATAATGGCCACAAGGATCAAACCAATTATTGGATACAAAAAATATAAAGAATTTTCAGATTTCTTTAAAAAATCTACCGACAAGAGTAACTGAATATAGTGTGTAAAGTTTTTTAAGAAAACAGTTCCCAATCCTGCTAAAAACCCAACCAAAATACTTAAAATATATAAAAATTGTCTTTCAGAAATTGTTTTATACCTCCAAATGAGAATTTTCTTAAATATTTTTTTTCTTGATACCATTGTTTTATGTTGCTGATATTGAATGCAAATAAATAGAAATTAACGCTAGTAATTTACTCTAAATTACGGCATCTCCAACCCTACTTTCTCTGCCTATATACTCAGCTATGTTTTTTACTGTATAATTATTTTAAAAAACCGTTTGCTCTAATTTCTTTATGAATGGAAATTATATCCTCCGGAATCTCTGCACGATGAAGCCAGTTTATATCCAATCCATTTTTTATAGCAGTATCCATCAAAAATTGATTGTCTGCAATTAGTTCTGCAAATTCTTTTAAATGCGGCTCAAGTTCCATTAAAAAATCATCGTCTAATTTATGAATAAGTAATAAAATTTTAAAAGCTCTAGCGATGACGCCAACACAGAATTTTCTTCTTTTTGCAGGCGGGCGACTTTCTAAAATAAAATTTCTATTGATGGATAAAATTACATTAATCATAATTAAATTCAAATACGCCTCCCCAAATTTATCTTTGGTAATTTTTACATGTTGTGTTATCAAACCACTATACTCTCGTACATCCCAATTTAAATAACCAATTGAATAATGGCCTCTTTCTGCTTCTTTTTTTATTCTGTATATCAGACTAGTTTCTAATTGATCTCTTTGTTCTTCTACCGTATTTGAACTGACTAGCTCAAAAAGTAAACGATTTGCCAAAACCACATCTTTTTTTAATAAGCGCAAAATTAATTTATCTTTTTCTTTCGATGGCAAATGACTTAAAGCTTCTTTAAATTCTTTTGGAAATGTCATGCTATTCTTTTTTTGTGATTAAAGTATCGGTTCCTAAATACCCATCATTTTTATTATAATACCAAGCTCTGTTTTTGGGTATTTTAATATGATTGATGGTTTCTAAACCAGACAAAACTATATATTCTCCGTCATTTTTAGACTCGTCTTTAAAAAACTGATACACTTCCATAGCAAAGGTTTCTGGATTAAAATAAAAGTGCCAAGTATCTTTACCAATCTCTTTTAGATAGGTAACTTTTAAAACCAAGTACTCATTTCCTTGAAACTTCTTTTTTGTTACTTTTTGATGAATGATTGTACCTTCATCTTTTAATTTCATTGGCAAACCATACAAATAGGTATAGTAGTTTTTGTACAAATCTGCTCTTTCTGAATTTAAACCATGTTTCTTTTTTAGTTCTTCTGAAGGATTTTTATCGCCATTTAGAGCAAAGCTAATAGTATCTTTATCCACCATAAATGCAGTAATAATCGTATCTCTTTTTGCAATAACGGAAAAATATTGTTTTGGTAAATTAATGTTGATTTTACTCTCTCTAGGAGCACTTTTTGGTGTTTCCATAGTGACAAAAAATTCTCCATTAAAAGTTGCCCAATTTCCTTTTGGATCGTGAAATTTTATGGCGTTTTCCAGTAGCTCATCACCTGTAATTTTTTGTGCAAAACTAATTATTGAAGTGAAAAGGAATAAAAATGTGATAAGGTTTTTCATCCTTTAAAAGTAGTAAAAAATTAGCAGTAAAAAAGAGCTCATAGGTTTTAAAAACTCATGAGCTCTTCATAATTATTAATTATTTGTTATGATTGAATATCCAACTTCAAACTCAATTCTTTCAATTGTTCATCATCAATAAAAGCAGGCGCATCAATCATTACATCACGTCCAGAATTGTTTTTTGGAAATGCAATAAAATCACGAATTGTTTCCTGACCGCCTAAAATGGCCACCAATCTATCCAAACCAAAAGCCAAACCTCCGTGCGGTGGCGCTCCATATTCAAAAGCATCCATTAAAAACCCAAACTGGGCTTTTGCATCTTCATCAGAAAAACCTAAATGACGCAACATGGTAGCTTGCATTTGTTTGTCATGAATACGAATTGAACCTCCACCAATTTCATTTCCGTTCAACACCAAATCATACGCATTTGCCTTTACAGCGCCAGGATCTGTGTCTAATAATTCTAGTTGACCCGGTTTTGGTGAAGTAAAAGGATGGTGCATGGCATGATAATGACCTGTTTCTTCATCTAATTCTAACAACGGAAAATCAATCACCCAAAGTGGTGCAAATACTTTTGGATCTCTTAATCCTAAACGTGTTGCTAATTCCATTCTTAAAGCCGATAGTTGTGCTCTTACTTTATTGGTTTCTCCTGATAAAACACAGATTAAATCACCTGGTTTTGCGCTGGTAACTTCTACCCACTTTGCCAAATCTTCTTGATCATAAAATTTATCTACAGAAGATTTAAAGGTTCCGTCTTCATTTACCCGGCAATAAATCATACCTAAAGCGCCCACTTGCGGACGTTTTACCCATTTTATGATGTTGTCAATTTCCTTTCTTGTGTAGGTATTTCCTCCAGGAACTGCAATTCCTATCACGAGTTCAGCATTATTAAAAACACCAAAATCTTTGTGTTGTGTCACTTCATTTAGCTCGCCAAACTCCATCCCAAAACGGATGTCTGGTTTGTCATTTCCATACAAACGCATGGCATCATCATATAACATTCTTGGAAATTTCTCTACCTCAACATTATTAACTTCTTTTAATAAATGACGGGTTAATCCTTCAAAAACATTTAAAATATCCTCTTGCTCCACAAACGCCATTTCACAATCAATTTGTGTAAATTCTGGTTGTCTGTCGGCACGTAAATCTTCATCTCTAAAGCATTTTACAATCTGAAAATATTTATCCATTCCGCCAACCATCAGCAATTGTTTAAAAGTTTGCGGACTTTGCGGTAAGGCATAAAACTGACCTTCATTCATTCTACTTGGGACCACAAAATCTCTTGCACCTTCTGGAGTAGATTTGATTAAATACGGAGTTTCCACTTCAATAAATTCTTGATCAGACAAGTATTTACGAACTTCCATGGCTACTTTATGACGGAAAATTAAACCGTCTTTTACAGGATTTCTGCGGATATCTAAATACCTATATTTCATTCGGATGTCTTCTCCTCCGTCCGTTTTATCTTCAATGGTAAAAGGCGGGGTTACCGATGCGTTTAAAATCTCTAGTTTAGAAACCAAAACTTCAATAGCGCCGGTAGTCCTTTTTGCGTTTTTAGATTCTCGCTCAATCACTGTTCCTGTAACTTGTATTACAAATTCTCTTCCTAGAGATTTTGCTTTTTCCATCATTTCTTTTGGTGTGCGTTTTTCATCAAAAATTAACTGTGTAATTCCATATCTGTCTCGTAAATCAACCCAAATGACAAACCCTTTATCACGCGATTTCTGAACCCAACCAGATAAAGTTACTTCTGTATTTACATGCGATGCTCTTAACTCGCCACAAGAATGACTTCTATACATTTTCTTCTAAAATTTAGGCTACAAAACTAAACATTTTTGACTGAATAATAATCTTTTGGGCGTTCATTTCTAAACAGAAATACCCCGCTTTTCGCTATATCTTTTTAATTTTGTTCTCGTTACAATGCTGCGAAAAGCAGCAATACTAAAACTAACAATTAAAAAGGATGCCGCTGCAATCGGTAACGCAGCATTTAGTTTTGTAAATTTGTTAATATGGACGCAATTAACATTCAAGAAAAATTAAATTTATTTTCAGATCATTGGTCACCTAAAAAGGTAGGCGAATTAAATGGACAACAAATTTTATTGGCAAAATTAAAAGGCGAATTTATTTGGCATACACACGAAAATGAAGATGAGTTTTTTATGGTAATCAACGGCTCATTAGACATTGAGTTAAAAGACAAAACCATCACTTTACGTAAAGGCGAATTTTTCATTGTTCCGAAAGGTGTTGAACACAAGCCTATTGCCAAAGAAGAAGTTCATGTTTTATTATTTGAACCGCTTTCTATAAAACATACAGGAGATGTGATGGCAGATATTACTGTGGAGAATTATGAAAGTATTTAAAATCATAATAACAAAAGCGGTTATTATGAAATATCTATAATAATCATAATTATAATTATTTAATTATGATTATTTAATATATTTACATAATAAAAGAATTCTTATTATGATAAATTTTAATTCAGGGTTATATCAAAATCAAGGATATTATAAAAGCTTTCAACCTACTCAAATTAATAGAGATTGGATGATAAGTGATATGAAACTCATCCAATTATTAAGCCTTGCAGATAGGCAATTAGGAAGATTAGATATGTATTCTGAATATGTAAATATCGATTTATATACACAAATGCACATTGCAAAAGAAGCTACACAATCCTCAAAAATAGAAGGTACACAGACTAACATGGAGGAAGTCTTTCTTAAAAAAGAAGATGTCTCAAGTGAAAAAAGAGATGATTGGGAAGAAGTGCAAAATTATATTCAAGCAATGAATCACGCTGTAGGTTTGCTACATACACTACCTTTTTCAAGTCGTTTGATAAAACAAACTCATAAAATTTTATTACAAGGCGTTAGGGGTAATCATAAATTACCAGGAGAATACAGAACCAGTCAAAATTGGATTGGAGGAGCTTCTATAAATGATGCAGTTTTTATACCTCCTATTCACAGCACAGTCATAGAGTTGATTTCTGATATAGAAAAGTTTGCAAACGATTTAGAAAACCCTATGCCAGATTTGTTAAAAATAGCTTTGATTCATTATCAATTTGAAACGATACACCCTTTTTTAGATGGAAATCGTAGAGTAGGCAGATTATTAATTACGCTGTATTTGGTTAATAAAGGAATTCTTAAAAAACCTATTTTGTACTTATCAGATTTTTTTGAAAAACATAGAAGTTTGTATTATGATAATTTAATGAGAGTCAGAACACATAATGATATTAACCAATGGTTTAAGTTTTTTTTAACTGGAATAATAGAAACTTCAAAAAAAGGGGTACTAACTTTTAATGCAATTATGCATCTTTCAAAATCCACAGAAGAGAAAATCACTGAATTAGGAGCAAGAAGTTCTGATGCCCATAAAATAGTAGATTATTTATATAGCAATCCTGTTATTGATGCACAAAAAGTTGCTGAAATTATAGAGAAAAACCCACAATCTGCATACCAATTGATAAGTAAACTTGAGAATTTAAAAATCTTAAAGGAAATAACAGGTTCTCAAAGAAATCGTCTTTATATTTTTGATGATTATTTAGACATTTTTAACCACTAATTATTATGAGCAAACTATATTTAGTACCCACACCCATAGGTAATTTAGAAGACATGACTTTTAGAGCCATCAGAATTCTAAAAGAAGTCGATTTTATTTTAGCAGAAGACACACGGACCAGCGGAAAACTTTTAAAACATTTTGAAATTGCGACACAAATGCACAGTCATCATATGCATAATGAGCATAAATCGGTTAAAGGTGTGGTGCAAAGAATACAAAATGGAGAAACCTGTGCTTTAATTTCCGATGCTGGAACTCCGGCCATTTCAGACCCTGGTTTCTTGCTGACAAGAGCTTGTGTAGAAAACAATATCGAAGTAGATTGTTTACCCGGTGCAACGGCTTTTGTACCTGCGTTGGTAAATTCGGGTTTGCCGAATGACAAGTTTGTTTTTGAAGGTTTTTTGCCTGTAAAAAAAGGAAGACAAACACGTTTTTTGCTTTTATCCGAAGAAAAGAGAACCATGATTTTTTACGAATCGCCACATAAATTAGTCAAAACATTGGGACATTTTATAGACTATTTTGGGGCTGACAGGCAAGTTTCTGTTTCAAGAGAACTCACAAAAATGTTTGAAGAAACGATTAGAGGAACTGCCACAGAAGTATTGGAACATTATACCATAAAACCACCAAAAGGAGAAATTGTTATTGTTGTTGAAGGGAAATCATCAAAATAAATTATTCCAAAAAAAAACACCCAATCAAATAAAACAATTTTAAAGTTTTACTTGGTTGAGTGCTCAAATGAAGACATTTTGAATTGATTACATTTTCTTTGTGGTGATAATAATTACCCCATTAGGCGCATTGTATTTTTTAATGGCTTTTTCTCCTTTTATTACTTCCATTTTATCAATAGTACTCGGACTTAATGAATCAAGCGTTTTTTTATCAGCAACCTTGCCGTCAATAATTACTTTTGGATCGTTTTTATTGGCCATTTCTTCTAAATGCTCGCCTGCTTTTACATAGGAAAAATCTAACTGCTTTGCCGCTTTTGTTTTTATTAAAATAACTCCATTTGGTGCTTTGTATTTAGCAATTGCATCTTTTCCTTTTATTACAAACATCGATTCTATTTGAGTTTGATCTATCAATTCCATAGGGAAATCAAAGACCTTTCCATCTACATAAATAATTGGTGTTGCCCCTTCTTTTAATTTTACCAAAAGGTTTTCTTTATCGCTTTTTTCTTCCTGTGCTTGGACTACTGAAAGTGAGCACAGTATCATCATTATTGCAAATACTATTTTTTTCATTTTATTTATATTTAATTGTTAATGGACTTCTTTTACTAAATTTTTATTGTGTTTTTGCGTAGACAATGACCAATTCATTTTCTAAGATTTTTCGATACATTGCTTTTTCTTCGTCAGCTTCAATAAACATATTTTTGGCTTCATTTAATAACGCTTGCTTTTCTGTTTCTGTAAGTGTATTTTGATTGTTATTATAAATGAACAATGAGAAAATTAACGCAATTGATGCAGCTGTAGATAGTATTCCAATCTTAAATTTATTGGATTTTTTAGTTTTTTCTTCAAAAGATTCCCATAATTTATCATTCAAGTTTTCTGGAATTTCTTTTTGGTTTTGCTTCACAAAATCAGCCCATATTTTTAAAGGTTCATCCATTTTTTCTGCACTGTTAAATAACAATTTTTCTTCCTCTAAAGAAGAGGTACCAGATTTGTATTTCTTGATAATATCGTTACTATTTTCCTCGCTCATAATGGTATGTTTTTTCTAAGGATGCTCCTATAAACTTTCTTGCTCTTGATACTAAAACTCTAACGTGTTCCAATGTAATTTCTAGTGTTGCTGCTATTTCTTTAAATTCGTAACCATCTAAATCGCGCATTACAAAAACCTCTTTTTGTTGTTCAGGTAATTTTTTTAGAATTTCCTGAATAATTCTATTTAGTTCTTGCCATTCTATATCAGAATTTTCATTCGATGATTTTATCACCTTTAAATAAGAAGTAGCATCATCTACCAAAAGTGTTTTTTTACGCAATACATCTATGCAATAATTTCGTGCTGTTAAAAATACCAACCCTTTTATGTTAGGATGTTTTGCTACCTGATTTCGTTTTTCCCATAGTTTTAGCATTATTTCTTGAATTGCATCTTCAGCATTATGATTGCCACCAAGCATCCTTGCAACCATTGGGTAAATTCGTTCTGATAATGAAAAGACGTTCTGTTTAAAATCTTGTTTGTTCATTCTATATGTATAACGTAAAAAATGAATCATTCATAACAAATAAAATTATTTTTCTTTAAAATATATTTAAATAGTTAACTTTATTTAATTTTTAGATCAACACAAAAAATAAAGTGAGTTCAAAAGAACTCAAAAACAAACTAAAATAGACGCTATCAGAAATCTTATTTGCAGAAACAATTCAAGTCATAAAAGACAATTATACGTTTACCCCAACGACTTTTATCAACGGAAATATTAAAATAAAGTAAGAGAAAATTTGGGTGTCTCTAAATTGTTTGCATTTGCCATTCAGCAGCAATTTTATGAAAACTAGTTTTAAAAGAAAAATAAATACAATTTTAAAGTACTAGAAATTAAAAACGTATTTGTGAGTTAGTAGCTAACAAATGTTAACAATAACGGTCTTTTTTCCTAAAAGCAAGAATAGAATTATGAATAACGAGCTCTTTTTTGTTAGCAAGGTTAAATAGGTACTGTTTTTTTTGAAGTGTAAATATTTTAATAAAGTTCAGCGGTACCCCAATAATTAAAACTTGCAGGTTTCCATCCTGGGATATACATTTTTTCTAAAGTCTTTATTTTAAACCCATTTTCTTGAATAATGAATGGGATATCTTTATTTAAATGACAACCACCGCCGAGACGTTTCCATAACGGATTAATGCTACGCTGCCATTGTTGAGTAACTTTATCCGGAGCTTTGCCATGTTCGCAAAAAATTAATGTTCCATTTGGTTTTAAGACTCTTCGTACTTCTTCAAGGGCTCTATTTGTATCAGAAATTGTACAAAGGGCATAGGTAATTACAACGGTATCAAAGTGGTTATTATCTTCTGGTATATTTTCGGCAAATGCTTCTATAAATGCAAACTCAAAGGGTAGGTTTTTTACATCGATGCTATTTTTCTGCCATATTTCTCTTGAAGGATCGATGGCAGTTAAATGCGTCACCTTTTCTTTATTATAGATGGGCAAGTTCAACCCTGAGCCCACTCCAATTTCCAGAACATTTCCAACAGCTAATGGAATTACTTTCATTCGTTGGCGCATGCTGGCGTTTTGTTTACAAGCGAAGTCAATTACGGAAGGAAGAATATATTTATTATAAAGGCTCATGTTTTTTATTGAATGCCTGCGAACTTTAATAAAGATACAATATCATTTGAAGTATTTAAAGCAGCCTTGGGCTAAATTAGAAGAAAATACGTCTATAAACAAATTATATTTTTTAAGCCTGTCAAAAGTTCAGGCTTTTTAATTCGGTACACTTTTAGCAATCAAGAAGTTAAATTTAAACACATGAAAACCTTTTTAAAAATTTTACTAACGGCTTTAGCAGTTATTCTGTTAGCCAATATTTTACCTGGAATAGCTATAGATGGTTATGTATCTGCAATTATTGTTGCTATTGTAATTTCGTTATTAAATATGTTTGTTCGACCGCTTTTGGTTTTTTTTACACTTCCCGCAACTTTAGTCACCTTTGGTTTATTTCTGTTTGTGATTAATGCAATTATCATTTTATTGGCAGATAAATTGGTAGATGGTTTTGCAGTTTCAGGCTTTTTAGCAGCACTGTTTTTTAGTATTTTACTGTCTATCTTTAGGTCTTTCTTGTTTTCACTTTTGGAAAAAGATAGAAGGAATTATAAATAACGAATTAGAAGGAATCTCAGTGTAAGATAGCTCGATTTTATTTTTGACTTATAAATAAGTTTATGAAGCCAGAAAAGAAGCACGTTGTAAACGGTCATTCATCGATTTTCCTAAACCAATTTCAGGAAGTCTTTCGGTAATAATTACATCCAAGTCTAAATGGTCTAGTTGATGCAAACTGTCATATAATTTTGATGCTGCTTCCTGCAAATTAGAAGTGATTGACAAAATAATTTCAGTAGCAATTTTATCACTTTTAAAGGAAGTATTAAAAGCTAAAACACCAATTTTTTTATTTTTATGATTTTCAATTTCATCTAAAATTGAAGAAGTTAAAATAGTTTTTGTTTTTGGTGAATAATGTTTGTCTAACATTCCTGGAGCATCAGGGTTTTCTTCCTTTTTATTTTTGATGGTGATTTTACCAACAACGGTTTCAATATCTTCTATAGCTAAAGCCCCTAATCTGTAAATAACGGGTTCGTCATTTTCGAAACCAATAATGGTAGATTCTATGCCGTTTTTACAAGCACCCCCATCTAAAACCAATTGAATATCATTCTTAAAATAGCGTTCTACATGTTCTGGTTTTGTAGGGCTAATTTGGTTAAAAGGATTGGCACTTGGCGCGGCTAAAGGAAAAGGTAGTTTTTTAAGTAGCTCTAAAGTTACAGGATGATTCGGTACACGCACCGCAACAGTATCTTTGCCTGCTGTAATGATATCGGGAATGTTTTTGGTCTTTTTTAAGACCAAAGTCATGGATCCTGGCCAAAAAGTATCGGCTAATATTTTTGCTTTTTCAGGTACATGAGAAACAATCGTATCTAGAACATCAACCGAAGAAATATGAACAATTAGCGGATTGAAAAAGGGTCTTTTTTTGGTTTCAAAAATACGTTGAATTGCTTTTTCACTAAAGATATTTCCTGCTAAACCATAGACAGTTTCTGTAGGAATAGCAACCAATTGATCATTTGATAACAGCGCAATGGCTTTTTTTATATCTTTAGAAATGATGCTCATGGTGATAGTATAAAACCACTATTTTTTAGAGTGATTATGTAATCGATAATTAAGCTTTTTTATCTTTACAACAAGCCATAGTACAATCTTCTTTGCAAGTCATTTTTTCGGCTTTCATTTTTTCAGCTTTCATGTCACACTTTTCTTTACAAGCATCAGAACACGCATGTGCCTTTTTAGTGCTTTCAGAAGCTGAATGCATTTCACAATTTTCTTTACAGTTACCTGAACATACATGCGCCTTTTTAGAAACTTTTGAAGCTTCAGAAGCTTTGTATAAGTCGCCGCCAGCAATACCATCTACAAAAGCAATTAAAGCTGTTTTAGAGGTTGCATTTGAATCGAATTCAATATTGGCAATACTATCGGTAAAAATTACTTTAGCATTTAAAACACCTTCTTTTTTAGATAATTTAGATTGAATGGTTTTTGCACAACCAATTTCGCAGGTCATTCCAGAAATAGCTAAAGAAAGCTGCTCTTTTTTTACTTCTTTTTTCACTTCGTCTTTACATCCTATTAAAATGAAACATGCAATTGCGACTGAGAATAGTACTTTTTGAATTTTCATGAGAATAAATTTATAAGTTTATAAAAGCCCGTTTAAAAGGTTATCAAGTTTTGACATTGAGTTATTGTGCAAATTTATCAATATTTAGATAGGTATTTAAATAAATATCAGATTTTTGCAAATATTTATCGAACTTATGAATCCTCAACAACAAAAATGGTTTTATTTACTAGTTCTCTCGTTAGTTTGGGGTAGTTCTTTTATCTTGATGAAAAAAGCCTTAATCGGTTTAACGCCATTACAGGTAGGCGCTTTGAGAATGATCTTTACAGCAATTTTTTTATTATCAGTGGCTTTTCCTTCGTTAAAAAAGATTAAAAAAGAGCATTATAGATATATTGTACTAACAGCATTAGCGGGTACTTTTGTTCCTGGTTTCTTATTTGCATTTGCCATTACCAACATCGATAGTTCCATTGTATCCATTTTAAATTCGTTAACACCTTTTTACACCTTAATTTTAGGAGCTTTAATTTTTGGTTTTACATTTAAAAGAAAGCAGTTATTTGGAATTTTAATTGGTTTGGTAGGAACTTTAATTCTGATTTTAAAAGGAGCTTCTTTAAACCCGAATCAGAATTATTGGTTCGCTTTTTTGATTATTATAGGTTCTGTTGGGTATGCTTTAAACGCAAATATGATTAAAAAATATTTGAGTGATGTGCCTGCGTTATCTATTGTGACGGGTAATTTTCTACTATTACTTGTTCCTGCAATTATTGTTTTAGGTTTTACAGATTTCTTTGCTACGTTGGATGTAAAAAATGAAATTTTAATGGAGTCTTTGGGCTATTTAGCCATTTTATCGATTGTAGGAACGGGAATTGCAAAAACTATTTATAATAAATTGGTGCATATTTCAGATCCTGTTTTTTCATCATCCGTGGCGTATTTAATTCCTTTAGTAGCTATTTTCTGGGGATTTTTAGATGGCGAAAAGTTAAGTGGTATTCAAATATTTGCTGGAGCTATTATTTTATTTGGTGTTTATTTGGTGAATAAGAACCGGTAAGATTATTTGAATATAATACCAATTCTGCATTGAAATGACCGCAATAAAACGCCCTTTTTTCCTTTCTATTTTAACATAAAAAGAAACCGTAACGAATGCTATGCTTTATTTTTCTATTTTCTATAAAGAAAAAAATCATCATTTTTTTTACTGTAATTTCAAAACAGAATTGGTATAAGAGTTGATAAATTATCAAAAATAAAAAGAGCCAAGAAATAAATCTTGACTCTTTAATTATAGATACTATTTCTAAAAATAGTTATTCAAAATCAGCATCAGAAACGCCTTCATTTATTTTAATTTCTTTTATTTCAAAATTTAAATCCATTGGTCCCATTTTCTGACCAATTGTATAAGGAAACATAATTCCGTTTACTTCTTTATAATCACTAAAAGTGGTAGGAACTTGAACTTCTTTTCCGTCTGGAGTTTTTACTGTTTTTACTTCTTTTGTTTTTAAACCAGATTCCATATTATAAAATATTTCTTTGTCGTTGTATTTAATTACAAAGTAGTTTACGCCATCAACAGGTTCAATTCGGTCTAATGTTCCGTTTGTATATGCCATGTCAGAGAAAGGAACTAAATTAGCTTTTGCTTCTTCTATTTGTTCTGGCTGCATATCCATTTTTTGACCTCTTGCTTCTTGATATCCGGTGGAACCATTAAAAATAGCTTTTTGAGCAACATTTCCCATCACAGAAATTACTTGAGAAGTTTTATTGGGCGCAGCGGCTTTCATGGTCATTACTAAAGGTGTTCCTTGAATTGTAGCATTTGCAACCATCATAGTTGTTTTTACATTCATTACTTTATCTTTTCCTCCAATAGCTTCGATGTATTTATCAATAACAGTTGCTGCAGTCATTCCATCTGGAATTGGCATGGTCATTTCTGGTTTCTCAGTCGGATTTCCATATTTATCAAAATATTTAATCACGTAATCTGTTTTTTCTAGATTCTTTAAAACATCAATCCCTTTTCCAGTAATTACAATTCTTGCTTGATCACCTCTAAAATATTTAATGGCAGCATTTTGAACATCATCTAAAGTAACTGCTTTTATATTTTTAATATAGTTTGCATAGAAATCTTTTGGCAAGTTGTAGCGTTCAATATTCAAAGCAAAATTAGCCACAGTTCTTGGTTTTTGCACGTCCATTACAAAACCACCAATGTATTCTTCTTTAGAATTTTTCAATTCTTCTGCGGTAACTTTTTGATATCTAATTTTATTAATTTCTTTTTGTAATTCTACAACAGAGCTATCGGTTACGATGTTTCTAACACTTGCTGTTGCTCTAAAAGTACCCGCATATCTGTTTTGTCTTAAGCTAGCATAAGAACCATACGTATATCCTTTGTCTTCTCTAAGGTTCATAAATAAACGAGCAGTTCCGCCACCACCAAGAATATTATTAGCCATTAAAGCCGCATAATAGTCTTTGTCTCCTAAAGTTAAATCTATATTATTGATCACTGCAATTTCAGATTGCACGGCATTTGGCATGTTCACAAAATTTATTTCTGTGGTTGGCACGTTTTTCGCTTCTGGCATTGTGTAGGCAGGAATTTCTCCTTTTTCCCAATCTGCAAATAAGTCTTTTACTAATTTTTTAATCTCTTTTGTATCAATATCACCTTCAATAACCAAGTATGCATTGTTGGGTTTGTAATACAAGTTGTAGTTCTTTTTTACATCTGCTAATGTAATTTTCTTAACACTTTCTTTTGATGTAAATTCTCCAAAAGGATGATTTTTACCGAAGGTTAAAAGATTTTCTACACGCCTTGCAGCCGAAGTAACATTTTTTTCATCAGATTTTAAACCATCTAAGGTAATTTGAACTTCTTTGTCAAATTCTTCTTGCGTAAATTGAGAATTTTTTACGCCATCTGCCATTAAGCCTAATATTTCAGGAAAATATTTTTTTAAGGAAGCGGCATAGGCAGAAGAGCTACCAAAACCAACATTGGCTCCTAGAAAATCTACTTTTTCATTAAAATCGTCTTTACTAATGTTTGTCGTTCCACGACCTAATAAGCTTCCCATCATTCCAGAAACCCCAGAAATTTCGCCTTCAAAGTAAGGCTTATTATCAATAGTTAAACTTGCAGATGCTCTAGGTAATTTATTATTTTCTACCATAATAACCTTTAACCCATTATTTAAGGTAAAGGTGGTAGGTGTACCTAATTTAATTTCAGGATCTGGACCCGGTTTTGGCATGGTACTTCTATCTATTTGTGCATTTACAGCAACAGATACTAGAAGAAATGCTATGCATGATAAAATTTTTGTTTTCATAATTTATGTCTTGTTTTTTGAGAACTCAATCTAAGATTAAGGCTATATTATTTTTCTTTTGGCAAATATTCTAAAAGTAATCGCTGATTAGGATTCAAATATTTTTTTGCAACTGCTTGAATATCCTCCCTAGTAATTGATCTATAAATATCAATTTCAGTATTGATTAAATTGGTATCTCCGAACAATACATTATAACGTGCTAAAGAATTCGCAATACCTTCTACACTAGAATTTGAGTTCACAAAATTATTTTCAAACTGATTTTGCAATTTTTGATAATCTCTTTCTGAAATTAATTCTGTTTGCATTTTAAGAATTTCTTCATCAATTTCTTTAATGATGTCTTCTAATTTTGTATCACCTTGTGGTAAACCATATAAAATATAAGTTCCATAATCTTCTTGACTTGCATTAATAGCACCCGCTTGGAAAGCCATTTTTTTCTCATCAACTAACTTCTTATAAAGCACAGAGCTTCTTCCAGTGCTTAGGTAAGAGGAAATCATGTCTAAAATTCTTGAGTCTCTTGTTTTCATAGAAGGCGTTCTGTAAGCCGCCATGATTGCAGGAATTTGAATATTTGCATCATAGCCTTTTGCAGTCATTGCCTCTGTAATAGGATCTTCCATTGGGAAATCTTTACTAATTTTTGCACCTCTTGGAATCGGTCCAAAATAATCTTGAATCATTTTTTTTGCGGAAGCTACGTCAATATCACCCGCAACCACTAAAGTTGCATTGTTGGGTACATAAAACTTTTTATTGAATGCTAAAAACTCCTCTAAAGTAGCAGCATCTAAATCTGCCATTTTACCAATCGTGGTTCCTTTATAGGGATGTTTTTTGAAAATATTTTCTTTAACATATTCTAAAAAACGCGAATAAGGTTGATTGTCTACACGCAATCTTTTCTCTTCTTTAACAACTTCATTTTGGGTATCAACGCCATCTTGACCAATAATAGGGTGCAATAAACGTTCAGATTCCATCCAAAGTCCTAATTCTAATTTATTAGAAGGGAAAATTTCATAATAATAGGTTCTATCATCATCAGTGGTGGCGTTATTCCTACCTCCATTGGAAGATACAATTTTAAACCACTCACCTTTACCTATGTTTTTTGTTCCTTCAAACAGTAAATGTTCAAAAAAATGAGCCATTCCTGTTCTTCCTGGTTGCTCATCTTTAGCACCTACATGATACATTACAGAGGTTATTACTACCGGAGCAGAAGTGTCTTTGTGCAAAATAACGTGCATTCCGTTATCTAAATCGTACTCTTCAAATTCCACTTTTTGTGCATTTGTAGCAAAAACAAATAACATTGCAGAAGTAAGAGATAAAATACTTTTCTTCATTGATCTTTTTTTAATAGTTTATAATTAAGGTTGACGCAAGGTTTTTCTAATTTTTTTAGTAAAAGAATTTACAAATGGTCAACTTCAAAATTAAGAAAGATAGCTCTTAAAATAGCGTTAAAATTATATAATATTTCTAATTGATAGGTATAAAATAAATTTAATAAGAAGCATTGTTGTTAAATTGTAAAAAATAATTATATTTGCATCCGCATTTTCAGTAAGTTAAATGCATTAATAAGTAGAAATACGCAAAACTAATTAGTATGTACGCAATCGTAGAGATAGCAGGGCAGCAATTTAAAGTTGCAAAAGACCAAAAAGTGTACGTTCATCGTTTACAAGGAGAAGCAGGATCAAAAGTTACTTTTGATAATGTTCTTTTACTTGACGACGCTGGTAACGTAACCATTGGCGCCCCAGCTATAAAAGGAGCTTCAGTAACAGCTCAAATTTTAAATCACCTTAAGGGTGATAAAGTAATCGTCTTCAAGAAGAAAAGAAGAAAAGGTTACATAAAGAAAAATGGACACAGACAGTATTTAAGCGAGATTCAGATTGAATCTATAGCTACTACTGGTGCTAAAAAGTTGGCGAAAAAAGAAGCTGCTCCTGCAAAAGAAGCTGCTCCTAAAGCTGAATTAAGTTAATATAAGCTTTAAGTAAATTAAAATTTCAATTTTAAAACCATAACATCATGGCACATAAAAAAGGAGTAGGTAGTTCGAAGAATGGTAGAGAATCAGAATCGAAACGTCTAGGAGTAAAAATATTTGGAGGACAAGCTGCAATTGCAGGTAATATTCTTGTTCGTCAAAGAGGAACAACGCACAATCCAGGAGAAAACGTTTACATGGGTAAAGATCATACTTTACATGCAAAAGTGGATGGAGTTGTTGAATTTCGTAAGAAAAAAGACAATAGATCATATGTTTCTATAACTCCATTCGAGGTATAAGAAATTAAGATTTTTTAAAAATAAAAACGCTCAAACTAATTTATTAGTTTGAGCGTTTTTATTTTTAAAATTATATTTTTGTTTTTCCAATTTCTTTAATTAAATTTATAGAAATATTAATTAGACTCATGAGAACCCCCTATTTTATTCTCTTATTCCTCACAACGTTTAGTGCTTCCGCACAATCTTTAAATTCTTTTGGCGAAAATAAAAATGTATTAGAACAATATAACTTAAAACTAGAAAGGTATATTATTGAAAATAAGCTGGACTCTGCAGCATATTATTTAGATCTAAAGATAGATCAAGGAGGGTATTACGAGTTTTATAGAAATATTATCAGTAATAAACCCGTTTCATATTCAGAATTTTATTCTTTTATTTCTGGATTAGGAAATAGACACTTCACAAGCTATGATAAAATTTCTAATTTTATCAATCGTCATGTAGCCGAGCCTACGAATACTAGAAATATAAATTTAGATTATGTAGAAATTAAATGGACTCAAATATCTAAATTAAGAGATGAAGTTAGTTTAGATAAGGCTTCAGTAGAGCAGCATAAATTAGAGAAATACATCAACAAATTTAGTGCGTCTAATAAGGATGTTATAAGGGCTAAAACAAAGATAAAAACACATCCTATTGTGATGTATTTAATTCAGAATGATCCAAAAGGAAAAGAACTTTGTTTAGAAGCGTTAGAGACCGCACGAAAGTTAAATGATAAGCAACTAGAAATTGTTTTTTTATATCATTTATCAGACTTTTTAGTAAAAGAAAGGAAATTAGATGAATATATCGCTATCAGCGAAAAAGGTTTGGAATTACAAGAAGAACTGGCGGCAACGAGTCCTTATTATCATAGTACCATAGAACATTTAATTGATGCCTATATTTTTAAAGGAGGGCATAATGAAAGAGTTATCAATTTAATTGGTATTCTTTTTAATGATCCAGATACAAAAATATTTACCTATTCATTATACATAAAGTTAATTGGTAAGCTACAGAAAGATGAATTTTTAAAAGAGAAAATTTTAAAAAAGTTTGGTGCGAAAGACATCCCTACCTTCATAGAAAATTTAGAGGTTTTAGCCAAAGATTTAAGTCCAAATGATTTGAATCAATTTTATAAAGTTAGTTCAAATACATTAGCAACTTACAAATTTTATGATTTAGCACTTCTCTATAAAGACAAAAACATAAATAACACCAAAAAAATTTATTCAGAAGATCTCTCGAATTCCTTAGCGAATTACAAAATGGAACAAGTTGTTAAAGAGAAGGAAAAAGAAATTATTTTTGAAAAAGAAAAGAAAGATCTTTATGCCATTATAGCTGTATTGGCTGGGGTATTTTTGTTTTTTTGTTTTATGATTATCCTAAAAATAAAAAGACAATCCAAAGATTTATCGGAAAAAAATAACATGATTCGAAAAACTTTAAAGGAAAAAGAAGTTCTAATAACAGAAGTACATCACCGTGTAAAGAATAATTTTCAAATTATATCAAGTTTACTAGAATTACAGTTAGAGGGTATAGAAGATGAAAAGGCAATCGATCGTATTAAGCAAGGTAAAGACAGAGTAAAATCGATGGCTTTAATCCATCAAAAATTATTTAGAAATGAAAGTGGTTTAATAGATTTTAACGAATATATAGGTTTATTAGTTAAGGAAATATCATTTGTGTACGAATTAAAGATAAAAGTAGCTATAAGGATTGAAGTAGAGCATATTTTTTTGGATGTAGATACGGCAATTCCGTTAGGTTTAATTATCAATGAAGCAATTACAAACTCATTTAAATACGCTTTTAAAAGTGATAAAAAGAACACTCTTTT
>JBNMNV010000002.1:0-36950 GCA_051278125.1 Polaribacter sp.
AAGTAAAAGAAGGTAATTTTTTTGCATGTGGATTGAGTTTAGTGTTACATCCAATCAATCCTTTTGTGCCTACGGTACACGCAAATTGGCGTTATTTCGAAATGTATGATGCAGAAGGAAATGTGGTCACACAATGGTTTGGTGGCGGACAAGATTTAACACCTTATTATTTATTTGATGAAGATGCTACTCATTTTCATACCGTTTGTAAAGCTGCTTGTGATCAGTGTCATTTAGAATTTTATCCGAAGTTTAAAAAAACCTGCGATGAATATTTTTGGAATTCACACAGAAATGAAGCAAGGGGAATTGGAGGTTTATTTTTTGATTATTTAAAAGAAACTAAAGATTTTACAATTGAAGAAAGATATAATTTTGTTACTGAAGTTGGGGATAGTTTTTTAGAAAGTTATGTTCCAATCGTTGAAAAACGAAAAGATATTCCGTTTACAAAAGAACATAAAGACTGGCAAGAAGTTAGAAGAGGTCGTTATGTAGAATTTAATTTAGTACATGATAGAGGAACGCTTTTTGGTTTAAAAACAAACGGAAGAATTGAAAGTATTCTAATGAGTTTACCACCTGTTGTGCAATGGAAATACAATCATCATCCAGAAGAAAATTCAGAAGAAGCTAGACTTCTAAATATTTTGGCAAATCCTAAAAATTGGATTTAAAAGAAAAAAGCAGGAACTAAGTTCCTGCTTTTTAGATTAATTCAAATAATAATTATTAGAAAGAAATTACGGCTTCTACAACTAAACCATTCATTTCTGCACCAGATAATATGTTAGACCAAACAGATGTATCAGAATTGTAAGATTGTTTTACATACTCAGCTTTTACAAGTACATTTTTTGTCATAAACCAACCAGCTCCAATATTTGTTCTTGTAATTTTTTGATCATTTGGTTTTGTTGTACCAGAAGCATAACCTTTATTTCCGTTTACAGAATTATATCTACCTGCAACATAGAATTGGCCTTGTTCACCAAATCTGTATAAAAGTTCAGTTCCTAGTTGTGTAAAAGAACCTTTTTCTTCTCCTTCGACTCTATTTCCTTTACTTGTTTCGTAAATCCCGAAGAATTCTAAGCCTTTATATTGTATAAAAGGATTAATTTGATATGAAGCATTGTTTTTAAAGCCTGGAGTAAATCTTCCAGAAAAATCTCCACTAGAAACTAAGTTACCCCCAATATTTGCATTAAAAATATTGTAATATCTTGATCCTGCTCTGTCTCCACTATACAAATGATCTCCATTATTATAACCACTTTCACTAATAAAAGAACCAGTTAAACGAACTCTCAAAGCTTCGTTTACTTGACGATCGATACCTAATTTACTATAAAATGTAACTTTTAAATCTTTTTCGCCTAAAATAGCACCTGTACTTCTACTTGTAATTGTTTGATCTACAGTTGGGTTTAACAACCCATTAGAGATACCAGCAACAAAAATATAGTCTTTTGGTTGCACATTAATTTCAATAAAAGGTTCAACAGTATAAGAATCCATTAAATAGTTACCTACAAAAGGGTTGTAAATAGCCATGGCGTTATCAGACCTTCTAAAATGAGCGTCACCATAATTTAATTGATCCACACCAATTCTTATTGTGGTTACATCCATAATATTCTTTAAAAAATCTTGTTTAATAAAGTTAAGCCTATCCATTTGTATATGCCCTCCTTTTACCCAAGTTTCATTATGATGTCTAGATGAAAGAAAAGTTCTTAAATGCATTCTTACACCATCGGCCAGTTGTACATCAAAATTTAAGTTAGCGGTTGGTAAATTTACATTTCCACCAATTGCTGCTAGATTGTTAGCGTCATTAGAATGATCCACTGCTTGAAATTGTATGGCAAAATCTCCACCTACTCTTACTTTTACTTTTTCGAACTCTACATCATTATCTTTTTTTGTTTCAAATACATTTAAGCCATCATAACCCGCTTGCCTAAAATATTGTATTTCTTGTGCGTTTGAAGTAAAACCAGCTAAGGCTACTAAGGCCATTATTAAAATGTTTTTAATAGTTTTCATAATTATTTGTTTTTAGTTTTTTTTGTATAAATTATTTGAATGTTAAATTAAATTCTATGGTAATTTCATCACCTGTTTTTATGGTTCCTAATAATGCTTTTGGAGGATCAATATTAAAATTAGTCATTTTTAATTTGTGACTTCCTTTTAATATTATAGGCCTTCCTTGTTTGTTTATTTTTGTTTTTACAGCAACACTTTTTGTTACTCCAGCAATTGTTAAATCGCCAATTAACTCTATGTCTACATACTCTGAATCTACTTTAATAATTTCTCCCTTCTTAAAAATGAACGTAATATTTGGGTATTCTTCAGCTTTTAAAGCTTTGTAAGTAAGTTTGTCCATCAAGTTTTTTCCACTTTTAATACTTAAAACTTCTACTTTTACATTTAAAGTTTCAATTTTTTCATTATTTATACTGTTAGTGGTTAATTGCGCATCTGTTTTTTCTACAATACTCTCCCAATCATGTAAAGTAGAGGTGCCTTTTATAATAACCTTACTGGGTAGTTTCATTTTAAATGTTGCGCTTTTTTCTTGAGCAGAAACAAAGAAAAAGAGGTGAAATAATGCAACTACTAAAATTGTTTTTTTCATGATTCTAATTATTTATAGGACAAAATTAAGGTTGATATACTTCTTAAATTATGATAAAAATCATGTATTGGTAACTTTTAATTACAGCTAAAAACAATAGATGAATACTTTAATGTATTTTAAAAAGAGAGGTGCTTGATTTAGTTATTCTTAAAAAAGTAATGATTATTTCAGGAAATAGTTAATTATTTTTATCAAAAAACATGTTTATTTATTAATAATATAAAAGTCTATTTTTTATGATACAATTTTTAATTATCTTTTTTTTAAAAAAATGAACCAATTTTTGTACTTTTGCAATCTTTAAAATCAGATATAAATGGCAATTTTTGAATTAAAACTACCCAAAATGGGCGAAAGTGTTGCAGAAGCAACCATCACTTCTTGGTTAAAAGAAGTTGGTGATATGATTGAATTAGATGAAGCCGTAGTAGAAATAGCCACGGATAAAGTAGATTCTGAGGTTCCAAGTGAAGTAGAGGGGAAGTTGATAGAAATTTTGTTTCAACAAGACGAAATTGTTGCTGTTGGCGAAACGATTGCTATTATAGAAATTGAAAGTAAGGATTCTGATGAGGTTAAAACTGATTCTAAAATAGCTGATGCTGCGCCTAACGAAGTGAAAGAAGTAGAAGCGACTATTGAAAAGGCAGCAGAAGTTGTTGCTGCACCAATTTCTAAAACTTCAGATTCTGGCAAATTTTACTCGCCACTGGTAAGAAATATTGCACAAACAGAAAATGTTTCTATGCAACAGTTAGAAACTATTTCTGGGACAGGTAAAGATGGTAGAGTGACTAAAGTTGATATTTTATCTTATATAGAAAATAAAGGGACATCAACTGAAAAAGAGGAGACTCCAATTAAAGTTGATGCTCCAAAATTGGTTGAAAAAATTGCAGTAAAACCTGTTTCCAAAGCAACACCAGTTGCTGTGGATGGTGGTGATGAAATCATCGAAATGAGTAGAATGGGTAAATTGATTGCAAAACACATGGTAGATTCTGTTCAGACATCTGCTCATGTGCAGTCATTTATTGAAATTGATGTTACCAATATTGTAAAGTGGAGAACTAAAGTAAAAGATGCTTTCTATCAAAGAGAGAAGGAAAAATTAACTTTTACACCAATTTTGATGCACGCAATCGCATCAACTATTAAAAAATATCCAATGATTAATATTGCTTTAAATGGTGATACGATCATTAAAAAGAAAAACATCAATTTAGGAATGGCAGCGGCTTTACCTGATGGAAATTTAATTGTACCTGTAATTAAAAATGCAGATCAATTAAATTTAGTGGGCATGACAAAAGCAGTGAATGATTTGGCAACAAGAGCGAGAGGTAATGCTTTAAAGCCAGATGAAATTCAAGGAGGAACTTATACCGTAACGAATGTTGGTAGTTTTGGATCGGTGATGGGAACCCCAATCATCAATCAACCACAAGTCGCAATTTTAGCGTTGGGAGCTATTCGAAAAGTGCCTGCTGTGATTGAAACACCTGATGGAGATTTTATCGGAATTAGACAAAAAATGTTTGTGTCACATTCTTATGATCACAGAGTTGTAAATGGTGCTTTAGGCGGAATGTTTATCAAAACCTTAAAAGAAACCTTAGAAGCTTGGGATTTGAATGCTGATTTTTAGATTAGCTTTAAATATAAATTTAAAAACGCTTGGAATTTTCCAAGCGTTTTTTACTTTTTACAATACAACCACCAATTCATATCTCTCGTAATTTTATAACCCAACTTTTCATAAAGTCCTATGGCTGGGTTTCCTTTATTAGTATGTAAAATAGGTAGTTTGTTTTCTTTTAAAATTTCTTTGGTTGCATGCTGTATCAATTGTTTAGCAAATCCTTTTCTTGTATAATTAGGATGTGTAACAACTGAGCTAACCTCAATAAAATCATCAGTTTGCATTCTTTGTCCAGAGATAGCAATTAATTTATTATCCTTAAAAATTCCATAGAAATTCCCCATTTCAAAACCTCTTTTTTGATAAAAACCTGGCATTACTAGCCAGATTAAGTCATAAACTTCATCAATGTTTTTTTGGGTTAATAAGATAATTTCTTCTGTTATTTCAACGTCTGTTAAGTTGTCTAAAACCATTTGACAGCCATTAATTTTTTTCTCTAAAACTATTTTGTTGTCATCAATTATTGGCGTTTGATCTTCTGAAACTAAAAAGAATCTTTCTGTTTTTTCAGCATATTTATTTAAAGCCTCTTTTGTCTTATAAGTTTCAAAAAAGGCTCCAAAATTATTGATTTCAGGGTTGTAAAATTTTACACCATCAAGTTCTATGAGAAACTTTTTATGAGATTCATTTAGCGAATACCAAACAGGGTTTTTTAATTTATCTTCTAAAGTGATCATAGTTATTTTAAAGATAAAAACTCGCACATATTGCGAGTTTTTATATCATTTAAATTAAAACAAAATTTAAAGTTCGTTTTTTAGATGATTTCTCAATACAATTTTGTCCAAAAACGTAATCACTCTAAAGAACATCTTGAAACCGATTTTAAATCAAAATTGAATAAAGATTAAGAATTATTTTCTGATCTTGTTTCTTTCTTTTTTTCGCCTTTCTCTATCTTAATGGTAAGTTCATCTTTTACATCATCAAAATCCATGGCTATAATATCTCCTTCGGTTAAGGTAGAGTTTACAATCTCTTCTGCTAAAGCATCTTCAATATATTTTTGAATTGCTCTTTTTAAAGGTCTTGCACCATACTTTTTATCAAACCCTTTATCAGCAATATAATCTTTTGCTTTATCACTTAAATTTAAGGTGTATCCTAAATCTAAAATTCTATTTAAAAGTTTGTCTAATTCAATATCAATAATGGTATGGATATCTTCTCTTTCTAGTGCATTAAAAATAATTACATCATCAATTCTGTTTAAGAATTCAGGCGCAAAAGATTTCTTTAAAGCCCCTTCAATAACCGATTTGGCGTATTCATCTGCCTGATTATTTTTAGAAGAGGTTCCGAAACCAACACCACCACCAAAATCTTTTAATTGACGAGCACCAAGGTTAGAAGTCATAATAATTATGGTATTTCTAAAATCGATTTTTCTACCTAAACTATCGGTAATGAATCCGTCATCTAAAATCTGTAATAGCATATTAAAGACATCTGGATGCGCTTTTTCAATTTCATCTAAAAGAATAACGGCATACGGTTTTCTACGAACTTTTTCTGTTAATTGTCCGCCTTCTTCATAACCAACATATCCCGGAGGCGCTCCGATTAATCGAGAGATAGCAAATTTTTCCATGTATTCACTCATGTCGATTCTAATCAAAGAATCGTCAGAATCAAATAACTCACGCGCTAAAACTTTTGCCAATTGTGTTTTACCAACCCCTGTTTGCCCTAAGAATATAAAAGAACCGATAGGCTTGTTAGGGTCTTTAAGACCTACTCTGTTTCTCTGAATAGCTTTTACTACTTTGGTAACTGCTTCATCTTGCCCAATTATTTTTCCTTTAATCATGGCAGGGAGCTCATGCAATCGGTGGCTTTCTGCTTCTGCAACTCTATTTACAGGGATTCCAGTCATCATAGAAACTACTTCTGCAACATTATCTTCAGTCACAATTTCTCTGTTTAATTTAGAATCATCTTCCCATTGTTTTTGAGCAGAATTTAAGGCAGATTCTATATTCTTTTCATCATCCCGTAATTTGGCAGCTTCTTCATATTTCTGACCATTTACAGCTTTTGTTTTTTGAACGCGAATAAGCTCTAATTGAGATTCTAATTCTAAAACCTGCTTCGGAACTATAATATTAGTGATATGAATTCTAGAACCCGCTTCATCTAAAGCATCAATAGCTTTATCAGGTAAGTAGCGGTCTGTCATATATCTATTGGTCAATTTTACACAAGCTTCAATAGCATCATCTGTATAATTTACGTGATGATGTTCCTCGTATTTACCCTTAATGTTATTAAGAATTTGAATGGTTTCTTCTACCGTAGTTGGTTCTACAATTACCTTTTGAAAACGACGTTCTAGTGCGCCATCTTTTTCGATATTTGTTCTAAACTCATCCAACGTAGTTGCCCCAATACATTGTATTTCTCCTCTCGCTAAAGCAGGTTTTAACATGTTGGATGCATCTAAAGAACCCGTGGCACCACCTGCACCCACAATCGTATGAATTTCATCAATAAAAAGAATAATATCATCATTCTTTTCAAGCTCATTCATTAAGGCTTTCATACGTTCTTCAAACTGGCCTCTGTATTTAGTGCCGGCAACTAAACTTGCCAAATCTAAAGAAACAATTCGCTTATCAAATAAAATTCTCGATACTTTTCTTTCTACAATTCTAATGGCTAAACCTTCTGCAATGGCAGATTTCCCGACTCCAGGTTCTCCGATTAGCATTGGGTTGTTTTTCTTTCTTCTACTTAAAATTTGAGAAACACGCTCAATTTCTTTTTGTCTGCCAACAACAGGATCTAAATTTCCGTTTTCGGCTAATTCCGTTAAATCGCGCCCAAAATTATCTAAAACGGGCGTCTTAGATTTCTTAACCCCTTTTCCTTTTTGGGAGGACTCAAAAGGATTTGATTTTCCTGAAGGATAATCATCATCAGAAGGCGTTTCTGCAATGGGATTAGAAGGTAAAATTTCTTCATCAGTATCATCTACATGTAATTGTTTGTATAAAGCTTTTGCTTCATCATAATTTACATGGTATTTCTGAATCAATTTTGTAGTTGGGTCATTTTCATTTCTTAAAATACACAAGAGTAAATGCGCCGTGTCTATGGCGTCACTTTGATACAATTTAGCTTCTAAAAAAGTAGTTTTTAATGCTTTTTCTGCTTGTCTTGTTAAACGTAGACTTGGTTTGTCAGTACTTTCTGAAAATGCCGGATTTGAAGGGTTTAATTGCTCTAGTTTTTTTCGAAGCAATATTAAATCAACATCAAAGGCTGTTAATATCTCAATTGCTTTTCCTTCGCCTTTTCTTATTAAACCCAATAAAAGATGCTCTGTTCCAATAAATTCGTGGCCTAATCTTAAAGCCTCTTCTTTACTAAATGTGATTACGTCCCTTACTTTTGGTGAAAAATTATCGTCCATATTTCTTTTTATATTCTGATGAATGTTGTCTTCTTTTGTCCTATATAATTGCAATAAAGATGCCAATATAAAAAACTGACAGTTTGACTTTTCATTAAAGGTATAAAACAATTAGAAATCAGACAAATAAAAGACTGTTAAATATTGTAAAAAAATGTTGATAACTCTCCTATATAAGAATGATGAAAACCTTTGTAGGTACTGTAAGAAATAGTATCTTGCCTTGGTTTAAAAATTAGCATAAATACTAATAAGAATTAAATATGGCAGACGGAGAAAAATTAATTCCGATTAATATTGAAGAGCAGATGAAATCTGCGTACATTGATTATTCAATGTCAGTAATAGTTTCAAGAGCATTACCAGATGTAAGAGATGGCTTAAAGCCTGTTCATAGAAGAGTTTTGTTTGGGATGCATGAGTTGGGTATTAAAGCCACCGGATCCTATAAGAAATCTGCAAGAATTGTTGGGGAGGTTTTAGGAAAGTATCACCCGCATGGAGATACTTCTGTTTATGATTCTATGGTGCGTATGGCACAAAGTTGGAGTCAGCGTTATATGATGGTGGATGGCCAAGGTAATTTTGGTTCTGTAGATGGAGATTCTCCTGCTGCAATGCGTTATACCGAGGTTAGAATGCAGAAAATATCAGAAGATATGTTAGCTGATATTGAAAAAGATACCGTAGACCATCGTTTAAATTTTGATGATACTTTACAAGAACCAACTGTTTTACCAACTAGAATACCTAATTTATTAGTAAACGGAGGTTCTGGTATTGCAGTGGGGATGGCAACAAATATGGCCCCACACAACTTAACAGAAGTTGTAAGTGGAATTCTTGCCTATATAGATAATACCGAAATAGAGATCGATGAATTGATGCAACACATTACTGCACCAGATTTTCCTACAGGAGGAATTATTTATGGTTACGATGGTGTTCGAGATGCTTTTCATACAGGTCGTGGGCGTATTGTAATGCGTGCAAAAGCGATTATTGAAGAGGTGAAAGGACGTGAATGTATCATCGTTACAGAGATTCCTTACCAAGTGAATAAGGCAGAGATGATTAAGAAAACTGCGGACTTGGTCAACGAAAAAAAGATATCGGGAATTGCGAATATTCGTGATGAATCTGATAGAAACGGAATGCGTGTCGTTTATATTTTAAAACGAGATGCAATACCGAATATCGTTTTAAATAAATTATTTAAATACACGCAATTACAAACTTCTTTTAGTGTTAATAATATTGCATTGGTAAAAGGAAGACCAGAGCAATTAAACTTAAAACAATTAATTCATTATTTTGTTGAACACAGACATGAAGTTATCGTTCGTAGAACAGAATATTTATTAAAGAAAGCAGAAGCGAGAGCGCATATTTTAGAGGGATTAATTATTGCTTCGGATAATATTGATGAAGTTATAAAAATTATTAGAGCTTCTAACAATGCAGACGAAGCAAGAGAAAATTTAATAGAACGTTTTGGGTTAACAGAAATTCAAGCAAAAGCAATTGTAGAAATGCGTTTGCGTCAGTTAACTGGTTTAGAGCAAGATAAGTTGCGTGCAGAGTTTGATGAGATTATGCTAACTATTTCCGATTTAAAGGATATTTTATCCAACGAGCCAAGACGTTATCAAATTATAAAAGACGAATTAATTCTTGTTAAAGAGAAATATGGTGATGAGCGCAGATCTATAATAGAATATGCAGGTGGTGATATGCGTATTGAAGATATGATTCCTGATACCAAAGTTGTTGTAACGATTTCTAATGCAGGATATTTAAAACGTACAAATCTAGATGAATATAAAGTTCAGAATAGAGGAGGAAGAGGCCAAAAAGGGGCAACAACTAGAAATGAAGATTTCCTAGAGCACTTGTTCGTGGGTACAAACCACCAATATATGATGTTCTTTACGCAAAAAGGAAAAGTATTCTGGATGCGGGTTTATGAAATTCCGGAAGGAGGTAAAAATACCAAAGGAAGAGCAATGCAAAATCTCATCAACATAGAACAAGACGATTCTGTAAAAGCATTTTTGGTAACACAAGATTTAAAAGACGAAGAATACATCAACAGTCATTACGTTATCATGGCTACAAAGAAAGGTCAGGTTAAAAAGACTTCTTTAGAGCAATATTCTAGACCAAGAACAAATGGTATCAATGCAATTACCATTAAAGAGGGTGATGAATTACTAGAAGCTAAATTAACAACAGGTGATAGCCAAGTAATGTTAGCGTTAAAATCTGGAAAATCGATTCGTTTCGAAGAAGCAAAAACAAGACCAATGGGAAGAACTGCTTCTGGAGTTAGAGGAATTACTTTGCAACATGAAAATGATGAAGTTATAGGTATGGTTGCTGTAAATGACATGGAAAGTAACATTCTTGTTGTTTCTGAAAAAGGGTATGGCAAACGTTCTAAATTAGAGGATTATAGAATTACCAATAGAGGTGGTAAAGGTGTAAAAACTTTAAATATTTCAGAAAAAACAGGTGATTTAGTGGCGATTAAAAACGTAGATGATTCTAATGATTTGATGATTATTAATAAATCTGGATTAACTATTAGAATGGCTGTAGAAGATTTACGTGTTATGGGGCGCGCAACGCAAGGTGTGCGTTTAATTAATATTAAAGGCGATGATAGTATTGCAGCCGTGGCTAAAGTAATGCACGAGGAGGATGAAAACTTAGAGGATACAAATCCAGAGGGTGTAGATCCAGAAAATTCAAATTCTGATGATATAGCTGAAAATGGCACGGAAATTGAAAAAGGTTCAAATGAAAACCAAGAATAATAAATAAATAAAAACAGATTAAAATGAAAAAACAAATATTAGCGCTTTCTTTGGGATTGATTTCATTAGCATCCTTTGCGCAAAAAGACGAATTAAAAGCAGCAGAAAAAGCCATTAAAAAAGATTTATTTAAAGAGGCGCAAGCAGCATTATTGTCTCTAGAAAGTATGGAGGCTACTATGGATGAAAAATATATAGCAAAATACTACTTTTTAAAAGGTTCGGCTTATGGAAAAATGAATGTAGAAAAAGCTGCCGAGGCATATAACAAGCTCATTGAGGTAGAAAAGGAAAGCGGAAAATCTAAATATACAGATCAAGCGACTCCTAAATTGAATGAGCTCGTTCAGTTTGTTTCTGAAAAAGCTGTTCAGGCTTACAATGTTGATAAAAATTTTGAAGAGGCTACCAAGAACTTTTATTTAACGTATAAATTAAGTCCTGCAGATACATCGTTTTTATACAATGCTGCTGTGAGTGCATCTTTAGCAAAAGAATATGATACTTCTTATCAGTATTATAAAGAACTTCAAGAAATAGGGTATACTGGCATTACTATGAAATATATGGCTACAAACGTAGAGAGTGGTCAAGAAGAAAATTTAGGTTCTAAAGACCAAAGAGATTTAATGGTAAAGACAGGCCAGTATAACAATCCTGTAGACAATCCAACGGAATCTAAACAAGGAGATATTGTAAAGAATATTGGTTTTATTTTAATAGCACAAGGTAAAACAGAAGAGGCAATTATAGCAATTCAAGAAGCTAGAAAGACAAGTCCTAAAGATTTAAACTTGATATTAAACGAAGCTCAATTGTATATTAAGCTTGATAAGATGGATATGTTTGGCGAATTAATGAAAGAAGCTATTGAGTTAGACCCAAAAAACCCAACGTTGTTTTTTAATCTTGGAGTTGTAAATCAGAATGAGAAAAAAACAGAAGAGGCAATTGGTTACTATAAAAAAGCGATTGAATTAGATCCTGAATATGGTGATGCGTATATGAATTTGTCTGTTGCAATTTTATCAGGAGAGCAAGCTATTATTGCAGAAATGAACAAAAACTTATCTAATTTTAAGAAGTATGATGAGTTAGAGAAAAAGCAAAAAGCCTTGTACTTAAGAGCACTTCCTTACTTGGAAAAAGCAGATGAAATTAAGAGATCAGAAGATACGGTTAGGTCTTTATTAAATATTTATGACCTTACAGGAAATAGTAAAAAGGCAGATGTTTTAAGACCAATTTATAAAGAAATGAGAGGTCAATAATACTGTAAAATACAGCTCATATAAAACCGAAATCGTATGATTTCGGTTTTTTTTATATCAATTTTTTAATAACTCTCAATCGATGAGTATGGGTTTGTAAATCATGATTAAAAATACCACTATGGTCTAAAGTATCAATCCTTACCTTACCGTATGCGTGTATAATATGGTAGTCTTTTAAGATAATGCCTACATGAATAATGGTGCCTTCTTCATTATCAAAAAAAGCCAAATCTCCAGGTTCACTTTCTTCTATAAAACTCAATACTTCTCCTTGCCTTGCTTGTTGGTTAGTGTCTCGGTATAATTTGTAACCACATAGTTTGTAAACCATTTGGGTAAAGCCAGCGCAATCAATGCCAAAAGGAGTTTTGCCACCCCATAAAAATGGAGTGTTTAAATAGGTAAAAGCTTTTTGTATGAGTTCACTTTTAGGTAATTTTCCAGAAAAAACGTTTCCTTCGTACTGATAACTTTTGGAGTTTAATAGAAATTCATGATTTGTAAAAAAAGGTAAACAAGATCCTAAAGGAATGGTTAATAAATCGTTTGCGGAATTTGTAATAAAATCTATAATTTCGGCCGAATATACGATGTTTTCTGTCTCAATTTTTAAAAATAAATCTTTAGAAATTTCTTCAAATTGTTTATTGTCAATATAACCTTCATACTCATCAAAAGACAGTTTAATTTTGCTCCAATATTTTTCTTTTTCAAGAACAGTAAAGCTTTCACCAAACAATACTTGACTCACCATTTCTGATTTGTCTGCTGGTGCTGCTCTTAAAGGAACATTACTTAAATTACAAATTCCGTACAAATTTTGTTAAATTAAATTCTTTCAATAATCATTGCACTTGCACCACCACCACCATTACAAATTGCTGCAGCACCAATTTTTGCGTTATTTTGTTTTAAAATAGACGTTAATGCAATAATAATTCTTGCTCCAGAAACTCCTAAAGGATGTCCTAAAGAAACGGCACCACCATTTACATTTACTTTCTCATCAGGTAATCCTAAAATCTTCATATTTGCTAAGCCAACAATAGAAAATGCTTCATTTAATTCAAAATAATCTACATCATCTAAGGAAAGATTTGCTTTTGCCAAAGCTTTAGGCAAGGCTTTTGCTGGTGCAGTGGTAAACCATTTAGGTTCTTGCGCAGCATCTGCATAACTTACTATTTTTGCAAGTGGTGTAAGGTTTAATTCTTTCGCTTTCTCAGCAGACATTAAAACGAGTGCAGCTCCTCCATCATTTATAGTCGATGCGTTTGCCGCTGTTACGGTTCCGTCTTTTGTGAAAGCTGCTCTTAAAGCAGGAATCTTATCGAGCTTTACATTTTTAAATTCTTCGTCTTCAGAAAAAATAATAGGTTCTCCTCTTCTTTGCGGAATTGAAACCGGTACAATTTCATCAGCAAATTTACCTTCGCTCCAAGCTTTTGATGATCTTTTGTAAGATTGAATTGCAAATGCATCTTGGTCTTCTCTAGAAAATTTATAGGTAGTAGCGCATTCATCAGCACAAACTCCCATGGCAACTTTGTCATACGCATCTACCAATCCATCTTTTTGCATCCCGTCCTCCATGGTTATCGGTCCAAATTTAGAACCATTTCTTGCATATTGATAATGCGGAATAGAACTCATATTTTCCATACCACCCGCAACAACAATATCGGCATTATTCAAAGCAATGGTTTGGGCCGCTAACATAATAGATTTCATTCCAGAAGCACATACTTTATTGACCGTTGTACAAGGAACAGAATCTGGAATACCAGCATGAATTGCAGCTTGTCTTGCAGGGGCTTGTCCTAAACCAGCAGAAACAACATTGCCCATAAAAACTTCGTCAACTAAATTAGGGTCTAAATTAATTTTTTCTAAAGCTCCTTTTATGGCAGTTGCCCCTAAAATAGTTGCAGGTATATTAGATAAACTTCCCATAAAACTACCAATAGGTGTTCTGGCAACAGATACAATTACTACATCTTTCATACGTTATATTTAAGTGTGTTTTTGTTTTTGATTTGTGTTGCTAAAATAACCATTTTAAATCAAAAAGAAATCTTATTGTAATTGTAATTTTCGGTGTTCGTGTTTTTTACTGTAAGTTTGTGTTTAAGAACGTTTTTTATGAATGAATTTGTAAATAAAATCTACCAAAAAAATACCATTATCTATAAGGTGATTTTGTTTTTAATTACCACCGTGGCTATTGTGTATTTATTTCCGAAAGGAGGTCAGTTTAAGTATGATTTTAGTAACGGACAACTCTGGAAGTATGACAATTTATATGCAACTTTTGATTTTGCAATTCAAAAAAACCCCGAAGAAATTTCTTTAGAAAAGAGAGAAATTAGAACGAATGCAAAATTATATTTTCTTTATGATACCGAGTTGGTATCTAAAGTAAACGAAACTTTTAAAAATAGAATAGGAATTTTAAAATCAAATGATTCTTTATCTCTTGATGAAATTATTAGGCTTAAAAGTGTTGGAGAGAGTGTGATTAAAAAAGTATATGAACCCGGATTTTTGGCTGCAGTAAGCGAAAATAAGGTTTCTAGAAATAATGAAATTATAGCCTTAAAGAAAGATAATGAAGTGCAAGATGTTTCTTTTAAAAGTCTTTTAAACGCTAAAGATGTTTTAGCTATTATTAATAATAATTTAGGAAAAGAACCGTATTCTTTAGGGCAAAAATCGCTTTTAAATATTTTAGCAAGCATTATAAAACCAAATGTTTCTTTTGATAAAGTATTTACAGAGAAGGTCATAGAAAACGATATCAATCGGATATCTTACACCAAAGGAAAGGTTGCAGAAGGAGAATTAATTATTTTAAAAGGAGGTATTGTAGAGGGTAAAAAATTGGCGATTTTAAATTCGTTAAAAAGTGAATCTGAATCTAAAGTTTGGACAAATTCTAATTATAATTGGATTGTTTTTGGATACACCATTTTAGTCTCATTGGCCTTATTAATGTTATTACTGTTTTTACATAAGTATCGTTTTGAGATTTTTGAAAACAACAATAAAGTTACCTTTATCTTTTTTAACGTTTTTGCTATAATTTTTATTCAAACTTTAGTCATCAAGTACAATTCTGACTATTTATATATTGTTCCTTTAAGCATATTGCCTATTATTCTAAAAGCGTTTTTTGATGCACGTTTAGGGCTCTTTACGCATGTTTTAACGGTGCTGCTTTTAGGATATATTGTACCCAATAGTTTTGAGTTTATTTACCTGCATATCATTGCAGGTATTGTTACCATACTTACAGTGTCAGAACTCTATAAGAGAGCCAATTTATTTATATCTGTTGCTCAAATTACGGGTATTTATATGATTACTTATTTTGCATTTTCCATTATTAAAGAAGGCAATGCATCTCAAATAAATGGCGATTATTTTATGCTGTTTGCAGGTAATGGTGCACTTTCATTTTTATCCATTATTTTAATTTACATCTATGAAAAAGTTTTCGGATTAGTTTCTGATGTAACACTTTTGGAGTTATCCAATACCAATACAAAGCTTTTAAGAGAACTCAACGAAAAAGCACCAGGAACCTTTCAGCACTCTATGCAAGTTGCTAATTTAGCAGAAGCAGCCGCCAATGAAATTGGCGCAAATTCTATGTTGGTAAGAACAGGGGCGTTGTATCATGATATTGGTAAAATGGTCAACCCGATGTATTTTATAGAAAATCAAGCTACTTCTGTAAACCCTCATAACGACTTATCGCCTAGAGATAGTTCTAAAATTATTACAGACCATGTTATAAAGGGGGTCGAGATCGCTAAAAAAAATAATTTACCAGATAGAATTATCGATTTTATCAGAACACATCACGGTACAAGTTCCACCTATTATTTTTATAGAAAAGAACAAGAATTAAATATAGATACGGAGATCAATATCAAAGATTTTCAATATCAAGGTCCCATTCCGTTTTCTAAAGAAACGGCTATTTTAATGATGTGTGATGCTGCCGAAGCTGCCTCAAAAAGCATCAAAAATCCTACGGCGCAATCTATTAACAGTTTAATTGATAAAATTATTAATAAACAAATGGCAGACAATCAGTTTTTAAATTCTGACATTACATTTAGAGAAATTGATGTGATTAAAAAAGTAATTAAGAAAAAATTGATGAATATCTATCATTTAAGGGTAGAATACCCGGAGTAAAAAAAATACTTAAAAAAGTTAAAAACATCTTGCAAATTTGTATTTGTAATAGTACATTTGCACTCGCAATTTTAAACAACTGCGAATAAGTTCAAAACCGGAGAGGTGCCAGAGTGGTAATGGAGCAGATTGCTAATCTGTCGACGGGTAACTGTCGCCAGGGTTCGAGTCCCTGTCTCTCCGCAATTTTATATCGTTTAGTGTAGTTTAACTAGTTTAAATTAGTTGCAAAACTACTAGTTTACACCATCGGGGTGTAGCGTAGCCCGGTCATCGCGCCTCGTTTGGGACGAGGAGGTCGCAGGTTCGAATCCTGCCACCCCGACACTGTTTCGTAGAAACATAAAATCTACGGGCTCTTAGCTCAGCTGGATAGAGCACCTCCCTTCTAAGGAGGCGGTCGCAGGTTCGAATCCTGCAGGGCTCACTTAAAGCTTCACAGAAATGTGAGGCTTTTTTGTTTTCTATAGGTTTTGTAAGGGTTTACAAGGATTTATTCTGCTTTCCATAATAGTATATCAATCAATTTATCAATCAATGTATGCCTTTTTAGGTGCACAATTAGGTGTACCATTTTTTCTTCAGGTGTACCATTTTTTAAAACTTAAACTTAATTATTATGAATGATTTTAAATTATCAATTTTGTTTGTTTTACAAAAAGTAAAAACAAATAAAAAAGGAGAGTGTCCACTTAGATGTAGATTGACATTTTCGACATTTTAGAAATCAAAGGACTCAAACTTTTTTTAGTTAAATTAGAATTTAGTTTCAATAATTCAAATCCATTTGTTTGAATAGTATTTTGCACAGCTTGTAAATAGAAGTATGTTAATTCAGGAGATTTTTTAAACATTTTAATACTAACAGAATCACTCATGGTAACTTTATAAAGTGAGTCTTGACGTTCCCAAAAAATGTTTGGATTATTTGCAGTATTAGCATCCTCTAAAAGTTCTCGTTCAATTTGCTCAAATATGGATGCTATTTTTGAATCATTTTTTGGTAGTTGGTTGTAACCCAAATATAGTAATTCCTTTTCTCATGAATTATGAGCATAAAAAAAAGCATCGTAATTAAACTATGCTCTCTTTATTCTCTTTTCTAAAAATCTAATATTAACGATACAGCATCACTGGCATTACCAACATAGTTACTTTTTCACCTTCATCTGTGCCGTCAATTGGTGTAATTAATTATAACCTATGTTAGCCTTTCGTTATTTATCTTCAATTACGATTTCTATTTGTTTTTTAATATTTTTTAAATTAGTAATAGATGTGTCAAGTGTAGAATAATAGTTGCTATACAATATCTGATAAAAGTAAAATACAAGATTTTTATATTCAATACTTGTGAGGAAATAATTTTGCAATTCTTTACTGCTATTATCTTTTGTTATGGTTTTGCTCATATATTCAGAATACCAAGGGTATTCCCTTAATTTTTCAGTTGTTTTACTTACTTGTTCAATAATTATCTTTTCATCAAATACAATATTCTTTTCCATTTGCTCATAGGTATCGATAATTTGCATCGACTAACTGTCTTTGCATGTAATTTCTTTTAATTGATTTACACCTGTTAAGTTTAAGACGGTTGTGTAGCCATAAGTTAAATTTCTTGAAAGACCTTGGTCAAGAAGATCTGCTGTAATAGAATCATTCCTTACTTTATCAAAGATTAGTTTTCTTGAATCTAGAGTTGCTTTGGTATTGGATAATTTTTGAATGTCTTTCTCTATATCCAGTAAAATATTTTCAAAAATTTTTGAATGTTTAATTCCCTCAATTCTTTGCGTATTCCATTTATTAAGACTCAAAGCAATCAATATCCCAATAACCACCAGTACAATTTCTCCAATAGCATATTTAAAGTATTTGCCTGTTTTGTTTTCAATTAGAAGTGACTTTCTGATATGTCTAAAGAATTTAATCATAGTTTATTTTCTATTTTTTCGCAAGCGGCTATTTACACTATATGTCCACAGGACATTTGATTTTGTTGCACAAAATTCTGTTTCAATAATCTAAAGAATTTAATTATTGTTCAAGCCTATTAATTTCTTCTTGTAAATTAAGAATCAACTTATTTAAATCATTTATTGTTATGTTTTCACCTTCTACACCAATTTCATGATGAAAATATAATCGTCTCAACATATTTTCAAATTCTGTATCAACTCGTAGTTTGGCAATGTCAATAGGTTCGACTAAAGAAGCAATTTTTTGAATGCCTTTATTAACAGATATTAGGTGAGATTTAAAATGTTTGTTCATATAAATCATTAATTGATCAATCTTTATCTTATTTATATAATCGTTTCGTATTGGAATATTTTTAAATCCTGTTTCATACATTTTAGTTATAGCTGCTCTGAGTGTGTCATTAGATATAGTTTGCTTACTAGAACTCTGAATATTTTTATACGTGGTATTTGCATTATTAAAAATAGTACCACTTAATATATAATAGAAATTTACTCTGAACTGATTATCAGACGGGCGTTGTTCCTTAAAAGATACAAAAGCAGAGTCTATTGCATTTTTTTGTAAAAGCCTGAATGAGTGGTATCCCTCTAATTCCTCAAGATTGGCAACCAAATCTATTTTTAAGTGCTTTAATATTTTAACTTCTTGTATAGATTCTTTTTTTCTTTCATTCCAGTTGTTTATCGAAAGGGCAATTAATATGCCAATTACCACCAATACAATCTCTCCAATAGCGTATTTAAAATATTTACCTGTTTTGTTTTTTTCCATAAGGCCGTAGCGTATTTTTCTGAAGAAGTTAATCATTTGTTGGTATTTGGTTGTAACCCAAATATAGTAATTCCTTTTCTCATGAATTTTGGGCATAAAAAAAACCACAACTAAAAAGTTATGGTTTACTATATTATAAGTGAGATATCTCGACTTGTTTCACAAGCTACTTTCAATCAAAATATATTTTGATTTCAGCAATGCTCGATATGACAATAAGTTTAACTATTCAACATCACTGGCATTACCAAAATGGTATCTTGTTCTCCCTAGCCTGTTCCCTCAATAGGTGTAATTAATTATAATCAATGATAGATCGCCTTTTATTTATTTACTTCTTTAAGTAATTCAGTTGCTACTAATTTTCCGAAACCGTTAGCTGCTAGAGGACTAGCTCCAGTAATTAATTTTCTATCGATATTGACTGAATTATCAGCTTCTTTGTTAATAATTGTAACGCCTAAATTGTTTAATTTCTTTCCATATATCCAAGGCATTTTACCTGGTGTATAACCTATCATTGGTCCTTGCTCATCAACAGCATCTGGAAATGCAGCAATTTTGTAACCTTTATAAATGAAAGAATTTTTATCGTTGTCTAAATTTGCAGCTAACAGTGCTGCTGGGCCATGACAAATAGCAAGCATAAACAATTCTTTATTGAAAGACCAATGAATTAATTTATTCAAATCTTTATTTTCTGGCAGTCCAAGCATAGCTCCATGTCCTCCAGGAAAAAATATAGCTACATAATCTGAATTGTTATCCATAGAATTTTTAACAAAATCAGATAAGCTTCCTGGATTCTCAAATTGCTGTTTATATTCTGAATAGATAGCTTTTACATTTTCATCTTCTTCTGGCATTGCCCACATTTCTATTGCTACAGGTTTTCCTGTTGGAGTTACAACATCTACCTCAAATCCAGCATTTCTTAAATGTAGTATTGGTAGCAGCATTTCAACTGGATGATTTCCTGTTGAAAATTTCTTTCCATTAGCCATAGTCATGTTTCTTTCTTCAGTACAAATCATTAACACTTTTTTATTTCCAGTGTACTTATTTTCATAAGTAGTGTTATCATAATTTGTTGTAGAAGATGTTGCTAGTTTTAATGCCAATGTTGATGGACTATAAGCACCATCTTCTGTTGCTGTTGGTCTCGTTGTTATGTATAACGTAATAAAAGTAAGGGTAATGATACTTACTAAACCAATTATTATTTTTTTCTTCATGTTTTTTGTCTTAATCTTTTTTTATATAAAAGTTACTAATTCCTTCATTGGTTTTCTAACCTTAACAAGATTTGCTAACCAATCATTGTCTGCATCTTTATATCCTAATGGTAATAATAACGTACTACGTAATCCTTTTTCACGTAATCCTAAAATTTTATCTAAAGCATTTGGGTCAAAACCTTCCATTGGGGTATTGTCTACATCTTCATAAGCTGCTTGAGTAATAGCTGCCATAAAAGCAATATAAGTTTGTCTTGCGGCATGTTCAAAATTTGATTCTGCATCTTTTTGTGGATACGATGATAGCAACATTTGACGATAGTTTTCCCAACCTTCATTTTTAAAACCTCTAATCTCGTTTGTTAAGTCAAACATGTGATTAATACGATCTTCAGTATAATTATCCCAAGCTGCAAACACCAATAAATGTGAACAATCTGTTACTTGTGGTTGATTCCAAGCGATTTCTTTGATGTTAGATTTAATAACATCATTTGTAACCACAAAAACCTCAAAAGGTTGTAATCCGCTAGATGTTGGTGCTAATCTGATAGCTTCTAGAATGTTGTCTATTTTTTCTTGAGGAACTACTTTGCCATTCATAGCTTTAGTAGCATAACGTTTATTTAATTGATCTAAAAAACTCATTGTATTATTTTAAATTAGAATACAAAAGTAGATGCAATTAAGATTGTAGAAATTGATGTATGGTAAGAAATTATTTTTTAATTCTTTCTTTTCGGATTCTACTTAAACTTTCTGGAGTTATTCCTAAAAATGAAGCTATCTGGTAGTTTGGTATTATCTTTTCAAAAGCATGATAATCATTGATGAATTGATTGTATTTTTCTGATGCAGAAAGCGTTAATAAGCTAAGGATTCTCTTCTGAAGTGTTGCAATACGTTTTTCAAAATTCTTACGCTGAAAAGCTTCAAATTGAGGAAATTCTTTGTAAAATTTTTCAATATTTTTATTTTCAATTATCAAGATTTTAGAATGGGTTAAGCTTTCTATAGATACAACAGATTTGTTATCTGTATAGAGGGTGATATAGTCACTTATCCACCAGTTTTTAACGGCAAATTGAATAGTGTGTTCTTTCCCGTTCTCTGCTTTATAAAAAGAACGTAAACAACCACTTTCAACAAAAATGTGTTCTTTTTTTTTAGAGTTATCAGAAAGCACTATTTCCCCCTTAACTAGCTTTTTTTCTATAATGATTTTCTTTAGTTTATTTTCAATTTCATCAGAAATAGAAATGCTATTTTTAAAATAATTTAAAAGTTCGGTCATGTATTAATATTATCGCTAATTTATTAGTGTATGATTGGTTATGTTTATAAAATTATTGTTTTCCTTTTCTTACAGTTGTAATTACCTATAAACTTTGCTGTGATTTAAAAATACAAAAAAACCACAACTAAAAGCTGTGGTTTAAAAGAGTGTATATGTTTTGTGTATTAATTATTCAACATTACGGGCATCACTAACATGGTAACTTGTTCGCCTTCATCTGTACCATCTATTGGCGTTAAAATTCCTGCTCTGTTTGGTAAAGACATTTCAATTAAAACTTCATTAGAACTTAAGTTGTTTAACATTTCGCTTAAAAAACGAGAATTGAAGCCAATTTGCATATCGTCACCCTGGTAGTCACAGCTCAAACGCTCATCTGCTTTGTTGGCAAAATCTAAATCTTCTGCAGAAATATTGAGTTCTGTACCCGCCATTTTCAAACGAATTTGGTGCGTAGTTTTGCTCGAGAAAATAGAAACACGTCTTACAGAGTTTAAGAAAGAAGCTCTGTCAACAGTTAATTTATTTGGATTCTCTTTTGGAATTACAGCTTCGTAATTAGGATATTTTCCATCAATTAAACGACACATTAAAACTATATTATCAAACGTAAATTTTGCATTAGCATCATTGTATTCGATGGTTACATCGCTTTCTGAGCCTCCTAAAATACCCTTTAATAAATTTAAAGGTTTCTTCGGCATGATAAATTCTGCAGTTTGATCTGCAGTGACATCTGTTCTAGAATATTTTACCAATTTATGGGCATCCGTAGCTACAAAAGTTAAACTTTGTGAGCTAAATTGAAAAAATACACCACTCATCACTGGGCGTAAATCGTCATTTCCTGCAGCAAAAATAGTTTTAGAAATTGCAGTTCCTAAAATATGCGCAGGCACAATGGTTGCGCTTGGTGATGGCAATGAAACTGCTTTTGGAAACTCATCTCCACTAAAATAAGCCATGTCATATTTACCTTGATCAGAGCTAATTTCAATCGAATTTTTACCTTTTGTCTTAAACGTTAAAGGCTGATTTGGAAATGTTTTTAAAGTATCTAACAACAAACGTGCAGAAACCGCAATAGAAGCAGTGCTATCACTTTCTACATCCACAACAGAACTCATCGTTGTTTCTAAATCTGATGCAGAAATCTTTAGTTGATTTTCAGACAATTCAAACAAAAAATTATCTAAAATTGGTAACGTATTGTTGCTATTTATAACGCCGCCTAAAACTTGTAATTGTTTTAATAACTGCGAACTCGATACAATAAACTTCATTATTTATTTTTCTTAATTAGAATTACAAATATAACTTTAATAAACGATTTTAAAAATTAATTTATCAACAGCTTATGAGTGCATTGTTCTTGATTCAAAAATGTTATAATTATGTTAACAAACCAATTTTTGATTCAAAAAAACTACATTTGTTTCACTATTAATAAATAATAATTACAATAATTGTCTAAGGGAGTGCTTTAAAAATTTTATTTAGGTTTTGATTGTACGCTGCTTGACAAGAAAATGACCAACATTCAAAAATGAAGAAACTTTTACTTTCCATAGGAACATTTTTATTGATTTCTATTTCAATATTCGCCCAAAAACCTCAAAAATTATCAACAAATCAGATTTATGAGAAAATCCAGAAACTAAATTTTTTAGGAACAGCACTCTATATTGCAGCGCATCCTGATGATGAAAACACACGTTTAATTGCATATTTAGCCAATAACGTAAAAGCGAGAACAGGCTATTTGTCTTTAACAAGAGGCGATGGTGGTCAGAATTTAATTGGTCCTGAAATTAGAGAATTGTTAGGAGTTATAAGAACTCAAGAATTGTTAGCCGCAAGAAATATTGATGGCGGTGAGCAGTTTTTTACGCGAGCGAATGATTTTGGTTATTCGAAACATCCAGAGGAAACCCTCAAAATTTGGAATAAAGAAAAGGTGTTGAGTGATGTTGTTTGGGCCATTAGAACTTTTAAACCCGATGTAATTATCAATCGTTTTAATCACGAAACGCCTGGAACAACCCACGGACATCATACAAGTTCGGCGATGTTAAGTGTAGAAGCTTTTGAATTAGCCAATGATAGCACTAAATACAGTGCTCAATTAGAAAATACAAGTTTATGGAAACCAAAACGTTTATTTTTCAACACTTCGTCTTGGTTTTACAACGATGAAACAGCCTTTGAAATAGCGTCTAAAGATTTTACAAAATTAGATATCGGTGTGTATTATCCTTTAAAAGGGTTATCTAACAATGAGTTAGCTTCTATGGCGAGCAGTCAGCATTTGTGCCAAGGTTTTGGTAGAGTTACAACAAGAGGGGCACAAACAGAATATTTGGAATTTTTAAAGGGGGATACTTTACAGGACAGCAATGATATTTTCTCAGGAATTAATACTACTTGGAACCGAATAGAAGGAGGTGGAGAAATTGGCGCTATTTTATACGATCTTGAAGAAAATTTCGATTTTGTGAATCCGTCTAAACACCTATCAAAATTATTAGTTGCGTACCAAAAAATACAAGCATTAGAAGACAGCCACTGGCGAAAAATTAAAGAAAAGCAAATAAAAGAAATTATTGAAGCTTGTGCCGGATTGTATTTAGAAGTTTCAGCAAATAGTTCTAGCGGAACTCCCAATTCTAAAATAGATGTTAATTTTGAAATATTAAATAGAAGTGATGTTACCATGGTTTTAAGTTCCATAGAATCTTCTATGGATGAAAAAGTATTTATTAAAGAAGCGACTCTTTTTAATAATAAAAAGATGTCCTTTAAAGAAACCATCAACTTAAAAACAGATCAATTTTCAGATCCTTATTGGTTAAGAGAACCTGCAGCATTAGGAATGTATACCGTTACAGATTCTTTGTTAATCGGGAAACCAGAAACTCCTAGACCTGCCAAAATGAGTTTTAATTTAGTGATGGAAGGTGTACCCATTACCATCACTAAAAATGTAGTAAGAAGATATGCCGAACGTGATCAAGGTGAAATTTATGAGCCGTTTGAGATTTTACCTTTAATAACAACGAAGCTAAAAAATAAAGTGCTTATTTTTTCTGATGAAACACCTAAAAAAGTAAGTGTAGTTCTAAAAGCAGGTGCAAATTTTATTTCGGGTACGGTGCGTTTACAAGCTCCTGAAAATTGGCAAATTTCTCCTAAGGAACAGGTCTTCAACATCGAACAGAAAAATGATCAAGAAACAGTAACGTTTTTTGTGACAGCTCCTGAGAATGAGTCTGTGGGGAAATTAAAAGTAGTGGCATCTGCAAACGGAAAAGAGTATCGTAAAGAATTGGTAGAAATTAATTATAGCCACATTCCTAAACAATCTGTTTTATTAAGTTCTGAAGCAAAAGTAGTTCGTTTAAATATAGAAAAAGTAGGCGATAAAATTGGGTATATTAAAGGAGCCGGAGACGCTGTGCCAGAAAGTTTACTTCAAATTGGATATGCTGTCGAAGAAATTAATCCTTTGGAAATCAATGAAAATAATTTACAAAAATACGATGCCATTGTTTTAGGAATTAGAGCTTATAATGTGGTGAAAGAATTAAAATTTAAGCAAAAATTCTTATTAGAGTATGTAAAAAATGGGGGAAATATGATTGTGCAATACAACACGAATAGAGGTGTAGATGTTGAGGCTCCTTATGGTTTAAAATTGTCTAGAGATCGAGTTACGGATGAGTTGTCTGAAGTAATTATTTTAGATGAAACACATGAACTTTTAAATTTTCCAAATAAAATTACACAAGAAGATTTTAACGGTTGGGTACAAGAAAGAGGCTTGTATTTCCCGAATTATTGGAGTCAAGAATATACACCATTGTTTTCTATGAAAGATAAAGGGGAAACGCCAAAATTAGGAAGTTTATTAATTACAAAATATGGCAAAGGAAATTATATCTATACCGGTTTAAGTTTCTTCAGAGAATTGCCCGCTGGTGTTTCTGGTGCGTATAAATTGTTTGCCAATATGCTTTCTGTGGGGAAAGAAAAACGAGATTAAAAATAAATGAGTTCTCGACTGCGCTCTAACTAACAAAAGCTAGCAAACTAGTTTATCCCTGATTGAAATGGCATCCTTTTTTTGTTTTTTTAAAAAAAGATATAATGGAAAGCAGGAAATAGATTCAAAAAAATATGATAACATGAACAATCAAAAATATACTTGGAAAAAAGAGTACACATTTGTTTTAATAGCTAATGTAATTTACGTGATTGTCTTTTATTTTATTACCAATTATTTTACAGTATAATCCATGGATATAGAAAGCAAATTACACGCCGTAGATTGGATTATTTTATCTGCAACGCTAATTTTTATTGTTGGTTACGGAACCTATGTTACAAGAAAAAATGCCAATGTAAATGATTATTTAAAAGGAGGAAGCGACTCCAAATGGTGGACGATTGGTTTGTCTGTTATGGCAACGCAAGCGAGTGCAATTACATTTTTATCAACGCCTGGCCAAGCGTTTCATAGCGGCATGGGTTTTGTTCAATTTTACTTCGGATTGCCTATTGCAATGATCATTATTTGTGTGGTTTTTATTCCGATTTATCATAAGTTAAAAGTCTACACGGCCTATGAATTTTTAGAAGGTAGATTCGATTTAAAAACAAGAAGTTTAGCCGCAATTTTATTTTTAATTCAACGTGGTTTGGCAGCAGGGATTACAATTTTTGCGCCTGCAATTATTTTAAGTGCAGTTTTAGGATGGGATTTACTAACCTTAAATATTCTCATTGGTTTTTTAGTGATTGTGTATACGGTTTCTGGCGGAACAAAAGCGGTAAACGTAACACAAAAGCAACAAATGATTGTTATTTTTATAGGGATGCTCATTGCCTTTTTTATGATTATGAGTCAGTTGCCAGAAAATATTACATTTACAAACGCATTAGAAATTGCTGGCGCAAGTAACAAAATGGAAGTGTTAGATTTCTCTTTTGATTTAAGCAATAGATACACCGTTTGGACAGGGATTCTTGGAGGAACTTTTTTAATGCTTTCCTATTTTGGAACAGACCAAAGCCAAGTGCAGCGTTATTTATCAGGGAAATCGGTAAGAGAAAGTCAGTTGGGTTTAATTTTTAATGGATTGTTAAAAGTACCTATGCAGTTTTTTATTCTTTTAATTGGGGTGATGGTTTTTGTGTTTTATCAATTTAATCCTGCTCCTTTAAATTTTAATCCAGGTGCAAATGAGGAGGTCGCGAACTCTAAATATGTTGAAGAATACAAAGCTTTAGAACAAGAACACATCAACATAGAAAATAGTAAAAAAGCAATTTTTTTAGATGGTTTTCAAATTGAAGAAAAACAACAAATTCAAGATTTGAATGCCAAAGATTTAGCCATCAAAGAAAAATCAAAAATAATTATAGACAAGATTGATGAAGAAAATCTTCTTGAAAAAATAGAATCGAATGACAAAGATTATGTGTTTATTCATTTTATTTTAAATAATTTACCAAGAGGGTTAATTGGACTTTTATTGGCAGTAATATTATCTGCAGCAATGTCATCTACAGCATCCGAATTAAATGCATTGGCAAGCACAACTGCTATGGATTTATATAAACGAAATTTAAAAGAAGAAAAGAGTGAAAAACATTTTGTTAAGGCTTCTAAGTGGTTCACCTTAGTTTGGGGAATTATTGCCATTTCTGTGGCTTGTATTGCAGATTTGTTCGATAATTTAATTCAACTTGTTAATATTATTGGTTCCATATTTTATGGAAATGTTTTAGGTATTTTCTTACTGGCATTTTTCTTTAAAAAAGTAAATGGGAATGCTGTTTTTAAAGCAGCTGTCATTACACAAATATTAATTTGTGCTATTTATTATTTTGGAATTTACAAACTAGAATCGCAAGATTTAGAACCAATTATTAGTTATTTATGGTTAAACTTTATTGGTTGTATTTTAGTATCGTTTTTCTCATTATCCTTTGTCTTTAAATCGATAAATAAACAAAGTAGAATTACTTTAATCATAACCTGTTTAGCAATTTTTAAAATTACCTACGATGTTTTAAATGATATTTCTTTAAACATTACACATGTAGTTTCTTTAATTATATTATTCTTCTTTTTAGGCTTTTTTAATATTGATAAAACAACTTTAAATGAACAAGAAAACAGTTAAATGGGGAATTATTGGCCTTGGAAAAATTGCCAACAAATTTGCTACAGATTTAGCAAATGTAGAAAACACAGAATTAGTTGCCGTAGCGTCTAGAAACCAAGGGAAAACGGATTATTTTGCACAAAAGTTTCATGTAAAAAAAACCTATAATTCTTATGCAGCTTTAGCAAAAGATGCCGAAGTTGATGCTGTTTATATTGCCACGCCTCACAGTTTTCATAAACAACATTCTATCTTATGTCTACAACATAAAAAAGCGGTTTTATGTGAGAAACCTTTTGCCATGAATGCACAAGAAGTAGCCGAAATGATTGCGGTTGCAAAAGAGAATGATACTTTACTAATGGAAGCTTTATGGACTTATTTTTTACCACATTTTAACCAAGTTTTAGCCTTGGTAGAAAACGATACCTACGGAAAATTAAAAAACCTAGAGGCCGACTTTGGTTTTTACATGCCTTACAATACCGAAAGTAGAGTCTTTAGAAAAGAAGTTGGAGGCGGTAGTTTGTTGGATATCGGAATTTATCCAATTTTTGCAGCTTTATCAGTGTTAGGAGTGCCAAATAATATTGAGGCATCAGCTACTTTTTTTGAAAACGGAGCAGATTCAAGTTGCTCAATGATTTTTGAATATGCCGATGCAAAAGCCAATTTAAAAAGTTCTTTATTAGAGGAAACACCTACTGAAGCAATTTTTACTTTTGAAGACGCTGTTGTAAAAATCCATAGTCGTTTTCAAGAACCTTCAAAAATAACCATTACAAAAGATGGTGTAGAGAAGGTTATAGACTCAAAAGCGACAACAATTGGTTATAATTTTGAAGCTGAGCATTTTAGTCAGTTAATAAGGGATGGCAAAAAGGAAAGCAATATCATGACTTTTGAGTTTTCTGAAAATTTGATAAAAACTTTAGATAAAGTTAGACGCATTATTGGTTTGGAGTATTCGGCTTCGTAACATTGCGTGCTGTTTGTTATTTAATTTGTAGAATGTCCATGTAATTTTCTATAGATAATTTTATATTTTCATTTTCTGGACTTTTCTATTTCTTGTTTTTTAAAAAGATATTTGAATTCCCGTCAGTGAAAATATTTTATATGTTTGAAATATGAGTACAAGAGAGGAGGAGAAAAAAATGATTACCACAGGCATAATACTTTGTTGGCGTTTTATTTTGGCACTTTTGCCTTGTTTATTACTTTGAATTTGATTCAAGAAGGAACCTATAACTCTTGGAAAATACCAATTATTTTAATTTTAAGTGGTCTGGTTTATCTTTTATGGAAGCGTAAAAGATTAAAATTGTTTTTGAACATTTTTGTATTTATAACTTTCGAACAATGCAAAGATGTAAAATTAATTATACAATGTGCATTTGCATATTATTTTTAATTGACTTTATACGCAAGTTGTCTGATTTAGCAATTTTAAACATTTCTAATTGAATTTATTTTTCTGTTAGTTCTTGTAAAGGTGTTCTTTTTACGTTTTTCATAGTTTGATATTTTAGTTGGTCTACTAAAATACACATAAAAATAATTTTCTCAATAAATTAAAGACAGCAATAATTAGCATTAAATAATACCAATATTTAGCATTTTTCTAAATAGAAGCAATTGAAACAAGTCTTTTTTTTAGTGCAATTAAAAAAAAATATGTTATGAAAATAATCGGTTATGGTAAGCGTTTTACGTTTTTATTTGGATAAAAACTCACGAATATCATTAGATAATTTTATGAAATCGGGCTCGTGGGTGTACATCATATGACCCGCTTCGTAATACGTCATTGTTATATTTTTTCGCAGTATTCCGTTTCGAGTAAAAGTGAATTCAGCATCAAAAAACGGACAAATTAAATCATAATAGCCGCTAGCTACCATCACTTTCATTTCTGTATTTCTTCTCATTACTTCTCCTAAATTTCGTGAAACGCTCACGCTAGAAGGTTCCCAAAAACTTCCTTTTGGTGCAGTTCTCCAATTCCAGTTATTACCGATTTCACTATTAGATGTTCTATAAGGACGATTCATTTTTACTTTGAGCGTAGACGCAAAATAATAGTTTAAAGCCGCTGTATAGGCAGCACTTATTTGATAACTTGCTGGATCTCCAAGATGAGGTCCGTCTGATAATTTATCAATCTCGTTACTCATAAAACGACCATCTAACCGGCCAATAGCAAGGCCTTCTTTGGCAAGGAGCTCTTTTTGAAATCGATGCATTAATATTCTAAGGTTTGATTTTAAAATATAATCTTTTTCCAAACCAGTAAAATAGCTCAATTTTTCAGCAGCTTCATTTCTCTCATTTGCTGTAAGTAAGGATCCTTTATAAAGAACAGAAACATAAGAATTGTACGTATAGTTTCTGCATTCATCAACAAAGGAAGCTAATGTTTTTCCTTTTCCTGCCTTTTTATGATACCACGCGGTTGCCGCCATGCTTGGTAAGTATGTTAAATAAGAGGTTATATTGTCATGAACCGATGTTGATCCGGCAAAATCAAGAGCTTGAGAAATTAGTATAAGTCCATTTAAAGCCATATTCTGTCCATTGCCTTCTAAAACATTAGCAACAGCGGCAGCTCTTGTAGTTCCATAGCTTTCTCCGGCAATATATTTTGGCGAAAACCAACGATTATTTTCTGTGATCCACTGTCTCATAAATTGGGCTATGGAATTGGTATCTTCTTTTAAACCCCAGTAGTCTTCAACCTTACCTTTACCAATAACTCTGCTATAACCAGTGCCTACTGGGTCAATAAAAACGAGATCGGTTACATCTAATAAACCATGTTCATTAGTTACTAAATTATAAGGTGCAGCACCATCATCTTTTTTTGCGTCAGAGTTTACTTTTACCACTTCAGGTCCAAACATTCCCATGTGGAGCCACATAGAGGCAGAGCCTGGACCTCCATTAAAAACAAATGTAACCGGGCGTTTTTTTTGATCAATAGTTTCTTTTTTAATGTAGGCAACAGACCAAATTGAAGCAACAGGTTCTTCTAATTTGTTTTTTAAATACATTTCTGATGCAATTGCGGTATAGCTAATTTTTTTAGCACCACTTGTTATTTGATGATTGGTAATAAATGATTTTGGAGTGGGTATCGTTTGAATGTTTGCTTTATTTTCTTGAGCTAACAGTTGTATTGAGAATAGCATCAATAGAGCAAGAATAGTAGCGTTTTGAATCTTTTTCATGTCGATTTTTTATGAGAATTAGTGATTTTTAAGTACGTTAGAGAATAACATTAAATAGTATAATTAAGGTTTTGGTCTTGCAGATACTTATTTAGTATTGTTATACCCGTTATTTCAAATGATTTTATATTTTTTTGATTAGAAAATTAACAGGAAAAACATCCTATTCTTTTTCCAATTCAATTTTAGAATTACTACTTTCAAATAAATGCAAATAATCATCAACTTTAAAAACTTTGCTATGAAAACGAGACGTTCTATGTTTACCTTCTTGTTGCCTTATGATACTTCTAGCAAAACGTCTAATTTCTTGTTTAGAAGTTAATATAATTCCTGGAACAGGAGCACTTTTTCCTTTTTCATCTTTGGCAACCATGGTAAAATAAGAGGAGTTGCAATGTTTCGTTTTTCCGGTTCTAATATTTTCTGAAATAACACGCAAACCAACTACCATAGAAGTTCTTCCGGTAAAATTTATTGAGGCTTTTAAAGTCACTAATTCGCCTACTTCAATCGGATTTAGAAAATCTACTTTATTAACAGATGCCGTTACACAATAGTTTCCTGAATGTTTAGAAGCACAGGCAAACGCAATTTGATCCATCATATTTAAAATATGGCCACCATGAATTTTACCGCTAAAATTAGAGTGAGAGGGTAACATTAATTGTGTAATGGTTACTTGAGATTCACTAATTTGCTTAAACTGTTTTTTAATTTTCGTCATAACTCAAAAATACAATTCTTTGGTTTCTGAACTTCTAATTAATTAAAAAAAATTAAATTCAACCTATTTTATGTCCCTTTTAGGAGCTATTTTTCCCTTTTAGCTTATTTTTATTGTGGATAATTTCACTTATTTATTTATTTGTTAGAAAGTTAAAGAATATTTCATTAGATTTATATCGTTTAACAAAAAAAGCTAAACCTTAAACAGAAATAACACAATTAAAATCTTTAAATTATGATTAAAAAACTACCTATTATTTTATTTTTTATGGTCGCTTTTGGCGTATCGGCACAAACAAATACAATTAATATTGATTGGAGCTTTAACTCAACACCAACAGCATCAGGCAATGCTAACGCTAGTAGAACTGTAGAAGTTGGTGACACTGTTATTTGGAATTGGTACGCAAGTGGAATTCATAACGTAAATAGTCTTGCTGCTGCTGAAGAAAATTTTGAAAGTGAATTTTTTGGAAATGGTGGTACATTTTCTTATACGTTTACTAAAGTTGGTGTAAATGATTATCAATGTGATCCTCATCCAGGTTCTATGTTTGGTAGAATTACTGTAGTAGCAGAAGGCGTTTTAAGTACACAGTCTTTTGATGATTTGGGCACTATAATTATGTATCCAAACCCAGCTGAAGCAAGTCTTAATTTTGATTTCCAAATTCAAAATATCGACAGATTAGATATTAAAATATTTAACTTACTAGGTAAAGAAGTATTGTCTAAACAAATTTCAAAAAATGACGCTTCTGTAATGGTTTCAAACCTAAATAGCGGAATTTATGTTGTAAGAATGACCTCTTTAAATGGTGAAAATTCAGCAACAAAACGTTTTGTAAAACGATAGATAAAATGCTTATTAAAGAGTATAATACTATTTAATAATATAGTTTGTAATAAATCTTTGTGATTTTTAAAAGGTTTTTTTTAGAAAAATACCTTTTAAAAATCACAAAGATTTATATTTGTAAAAAGCTTTTTTATGAACTATATTCTTTTTGATGGCGATGTTAGACAATCGTTATTACCTTTTACATACACAAAACCAGTTGCAGATTTAAGAATAGGTATTTTAACCATTAGAGAAAAATGGGAAAAATATTTAGGTTTAACTACCACAACAATTACAGAAGAATATTTAGAAGAAAAATATCCAATGGTAGAGTTGGAAGAGAATATTCTGATAAATGCATCATTTTGTCCGACAAAAAGTTTGGTAAAAAAAGTTAAAAAATTATCAAAAAAGGAGGCAATTTTTAAGGGGGATGATGTCCTTGCTTTTTATACTTCAGATTCACAAGAAGAAGTGAATTTTGATGAATATACCCATATTGAGTTTGATGAAGAAATTCTTCAAATAAAAAATACTTGGGATATTTTTGCTTTGAATGATAAAGCAATTCAGCAAGATTTTGAGTTATTGACAGAAGGGAGAACTTCACAACCCATTCCTGATGGTGTGCAGTGCATCAACAAAGAAAATATTTTTATAGAAGAAGGCGCAAAAATTACTTTTGCTATTTTAAATGCTACCGATGGACCTATTTATGTGGGTAAAGATGCAGAAATAATGGAAGGTTGTGTGGTAAGAGGTGCTTTAGCTATGTGCGAGCACTCTGTTTTAAAATTAGGGGCAAAAATATACGGAGCTACCACTTTAGGCCCCTATTGTAAAGTAGGAGGTGAGGTTAATAATTCCGTTTTAATGGGGTATTCTAACAAAGGTCATGACGGCTTTTTAGGGAATTCTGTTTTAGGAGAATGGTGTAATTTAGGAGCAGATACTAACAATTCTAATCTAAAAAATAATTATGCCGAAGTAAAGTTATGGAATTACGAAACTGGGCGTTTTGCAAAAACAGGATTGCAATTTTGTGGTTTAATGATGGGAGATCATTCCAAATGTGGTATTAACACCATGTTTAATACGGGAACGGTTATTGGTGTTTCTGTAAATATTTTTGGTAGCGGATTTCCAAGAAATTTTGTTCCGTCCTTTAGTTGGGGAGGAGCATCTGGTTTTACGGAATATAAAACTAATAAAGTTTTTGAGGTTGCTAGTGTTGTCATGGAGCGCAGAGACTTGGTTTTTGATGAAAAAGAACAACGGATTTTAGAACATGTTTTTGAAGAAACGAGTCAGTACCGAAATTATTGAGTTTTTTGACACAAGAAAAAAGAAAAAAGCCTAAAAATGATTCCACATTTTTAGGCTTTTTTTGTTTATTAAACTCACCGTTATCACATGCCATTTTAGACATATAATGCCGTAATAAATCTAAATTGGGATTACTATTTCCAAATCTTCACCACTGAAAGATCTACATAGTCTTTTAATTTTTATCAACAACACCTCCAGAGCCGGTAGATTTTACGTCCATATATTTCGGTGTTCCTTTGTAGTAAATGCTTCCGGAGCCTACTACTTTTGCTTTTATTTTAGTTTTTACAGTAGCTCTAATACTTCCAGAACCAGCAACGGTTGCGCTTAAAGTATTCGTAGGTAATTCATAGGCTTTTATACTTCCAGAACCTGCGATAGAGCAGTTTAATTCATTAGAAGTTCCTGCTAATTTTATATTTCCAGAACCACCAATATTAGTGCTTACTTCTGCAGCATCGATGTTTAAAGTAATATTTCCAGAACCTCCTAAAGAAACGGAGAAATCATTACCTATTATAGTGCCTTCATTTGTAATATTTCCAGATCCGCCTAAAGAAATTTTCTCAATATCTTTATAGGCAACAGTAACCGTTAATCTTTTAGTAGTACTTATGTTCACGTTTTTTTGATATTGTATTTCTAAAGTATTTCCTTTTACTTCCGTTACTATATAAGGAATAATGTTTTCTTCGCCCTCAATAGAAATAGTACCTTCTTTTCCTTCAAGTAGAATCACGTTAAAAGAACCACCAACTCTAATTCCATCATAATCTGAAGTCGTTCTGCTTATCGTAACAACATTACCATTTCCTTTTATTCTTTTACTATTGCCTCCCCAACTTTGCGCATGTAAAGAGAAACTTATTGCACATAAAAGTAAGGGGAGCGCGATTTTTTTAAACATGATTTTATTTTTTAAGTTAATTCTGACTAATTTTTAATTAATTTTTTTTGATTGAAACACCTCCGTATTGAGATTTAATTTTTATGCTAGAATTTGAGTTCCCTTTTCCGAACTTGCCTTCATAATAGTTTTTAGAAGATTTCGTAATCTTTTTGTAGAACTCCACATTATCATCATCTGTTTTAAAGCTAGCATATTGCAAGTCTAATGTAAAATCAAAAACTGTATCTGCATTCACACCAATTCTAATTCCTGTATATTCACTATTAATATCCACGGTTTCAAAGTCTTTAGCCAACCGTTTAATAGCGATTGCACCATAATCGGTATCTACTGTAAAATTTTTTAAAATTGTCCCAAAACTCATGCTTAAATAATCTGAATTGCCATCAACATGGGTTGCTTCATCGATAGCTATAGATCCATAATCACCATTAAAATTGATGTTTTCTACCGTTTCAATTTTTAAAGTCGAATAATCCATATTTACCTTTAACGTTCCTGCTTTTTCAATGGTAATTTTTGAATAATCTAAATTTACGTTCCCACTATGCATAAATACAATATTTGATGATGAACAGTAGTCTAAATTAATCGAATTGTCATCAGCAGATAGTTCTCCTAGAGAAATTTTTCCATAATCGCAATTGATGTCCGCTTTTCCAGATAAATCACCCAAATAAATATTGCCGTAATCATTGTCTAAATCAACTGAATTTGTTTTAGGGATTTTTACTCTGTAATTAATTTGATAATTGATGTTCTTGTTAGTACCCCAAAAAGACCAACTTTTTTTTTCTTTTCCGAAATTGGTTTTTGCAGACACCCAACTGGCAGAGTTTTCAAAAGTTACATCAATGCTTTCTAGTTTATCTTCAACGCTATCTAAATCATCGCCTTTTACTGTTATTGTTACTTCAATTTCTACACGGTTTTTATCCCAAGTAGTAATGTTTAAGTTTCCGTATTTATTATCGAGCGCAACTGTTGCGTCTTTATTAACTGTATATTCTTTTTTGATGGTTTTACTTTTCTCGTGTTTTTTTTCATCTGTATTTGCAGATGTAATTAGTGGGAAAAGCAAGAATAGTAAAGTTATTTTATATATATATATCATGATCTAAAGGATTGGGGTTTTTAATTTGTTCAATTTGTTGTAAAACATTTTCTAAAATTTGTAAACGATGTTGATAGTTTTTAATCATAGCGTTTATGATTTTGGCTGTATTACCAGTATTATTTAGTTCTTTAATAAAAAGCTTATAATTATCTTCTAATTCTTCCAATTCATCTAAAGCCTCTTCAATAATTGTTTCGGTATTTAAACTTCTATTTTTCTCTAAAGTTTTTAATTCTCTGTTAATGGTGGATACAAAATAATTCTGAACTTCCTCCATTTTTGGAGATACATCTGCCAATTCTATTTGCCTTTTCTCATGATTACTGCCTAGCCAAAAGCCAAGTATTAAAACAACAGAGGCCGCAACGGATAGCCATTTCCAAGAGGTTTTCTGATGAGTTGTTTTCTGCCTGTTTAACTTTCTTTCAAAACGTTTTTCATGACCAGTATTGGGTTGGTCAAAATCGAAATCATTTTCAGAAAAAAAGTGCTCTAATTTATCTTCCATACGCTTGTGTTTCTATATTTTCTGCAAGGAGTACTTGCTTTAATTTTTTCTTTGCTCTCGAAACTGTGGTTCTCACATTCTCGTTGGTGTATTTTAATATTTGTGCAATTTCCTCATAATCAAAGCCTTCTATTAAATGTAAGGTCAGCACAATTCTGTAATTATCCTTTAAACTATTTAAAGAATTTAAAACGTTTTTTGGGTTTAAGCCTTTATAATTTAAGACTTCATTTTCTGCTTCATCCTTCGGGATCACTTCCATTTTTACTTCTTCATAGCGATTGTTCTTTTTAAGTTGTGTTAAACTTTTATTGATTACAATTCGTTTTAACCAGGCACCAAAAGTAACTTCCCCTTTATAGGTATGCATTTTTGTAAAAGCTGTTAAAAAGGCTTCTTGCATAATATCTTCAGCTTCAAAACTATCTTTTAAAATGCGGTATGCTGAATTATACATTGCTTTGTAATAAGCGCTGTAAAGTTGCAGCTGTGCGTTTTTGTCAGACGATTTACAGCGTTCTACAAGGTTGGTTATATGTGGTTGGTTAGCTTCCAATGAGATGGTTCTGTATAAAAGACAAAACTGTTTTTGAGTTGTGACAGTTTTGTAAAATAAAAATAGTTTTTTTTAATGAATACCTGTTATTGGTTAAAATTACGGTAAAAGAAATAATGTTTTTTTCTTGATATAAAAGTAAAGAATAAAGTATAGCCTTATGTACGGTTTCTTTTTTAACTGAAATAGA
>JBNMNV010000003.1:0-36647 GCA_051278125.1 Polaribacter sp.
GTATCAATTTTATCATCAATAAAAAAAGTAGTAACCCCTGTTTTAGACTCTCCATTTATAATGGCCCAATGAATAGGAGCAGCGCCTCTATAAGCAGGTAATATGGAGGCGTGCAAATTAAAAGTACCAAACCTTGGCATTTGCCAAACTATTTTAGGTAACATTCTAAAAGCAACAACAATTTGTAAATCTGCTTTTAACTTTTTTAATTCTTGATTAAATTCTTCGTTTTTTAAATTTGTAGGCTGTAAGACTTTTAAGCCTTGAGATATTGCATATTTTTTTACGGCAGATTCATTGAGTTTTCTGCCTCGTCCTGCAGGTTTGTCTGGGGCAGTAATAACACCAACAATTGTATATGAATGTTCTACTAAATATTTTAAAATCGTTACAGCAAAATCTGGAGTTCCCATAAAAACGATGCGCATATTTTTCATGATTTTTGTTTTAATTGGTATTTATTTTGATGATTTAGTTTTATCTCGTTTTCAGATAATAGTGTACGTAAATGTATTAAAATGTCTTGCTCGTTCGCCTTTAAAATTTGATAAATTTCTTGTGACGATAGCGTTCCTTTTTCCTGTAAAACAGCTAGAATTTTTGAAGAAATATCAATAGGTATTTTTCTTTTTTCTGACAAACAAACATCACAAATACCACATTTTTTTGTGGATGTTTCATCGAAATATGCTAAAATTTGAATGTTTCTACAGGTAGTGTTATTTTGAATATACGCTAAAAAATCTGCTGATTTTTTCTCTTTTTGTTTTAGAAATTGAACAATCTCTTTAGAACATCTATTGATAGTGCGATCATCTTCTCTAGGTACTAAAAACCGAATTTCTGTATCCGTTTTTACACGATGATATACTAGTATTTTGTCTTCATGTAAACGCTCTAAATGGGCAATTACGCGTCTAGACGTGCTATTGTTTTTCTTTGCTAATAGAAATTCATCTACTTTAACTTCTTGTTGAAATAAACCAGTGTAAGTTCTTAATAATGAGTTTATAAAATTACTAGTATCAATATTATTGATAGCGTAAGAAATTACATTTTTACTGCTTTGGTTAAAAATTATTGTCGATTTTTGATTGAAGGTATCTGCGGTTTCTAAGATACCATTATTTACTAAAATAGTTAATACAGTGGCTACTTTTTTTTGTGAGAATTGGTATATTTTACAGAATTCAGAAATCTGAAATTGATACATTTCTTCTGAAATTTCTCCATTCGGAATTCTAAAATATTGATACATTTTTCGGTGAATTTCTTTTACTTCAGAAATCGAAGGCAAACTTTTATTTACTTGTTCTTTATAGATGGCAATATCATTTTCATTTTTTAATAAGACAGCAAAAGATTTTTTTTCATTTCTACCGGCTCTTCCAGATTCTTGAATGTAGTTTTCTAAAGAAAAAGGCAAATCAAAATGAATTACAACTCCCACATTTGGTTTGTCAATTCCCATTCCAAATGCATTTGTTGCCACCATAATTGGAGTGCTTTCTGACATCCAATTTTCATAAGCATTTTGTTTTTCTGATCGAGATAATCCTCCGTGATAAAAACTACTTTTAAAATTATTAGCATTTAAAAATCGGGCAATCTCTGCTGTTTTTTTTCTTGAACTTACATAGACAATGGCGGGCGATTTTGTCTTTATGAAAATTTGTTTTAAACGCAATAATTTATCTTCTATGGTAAAAATTTGATAGGCTAAATTTTCTCTGTAAAAAGACTTTCTAAAAATTGTAGGGTTTTCCAATTCAAGATTCACCCTAATATCATTTAACACTCTTTTATTGGCGGTCGCAGTAAGTGCAATAAAACAAATATCAGGTATTAGTTCTTTTAGAATTTTAATAGTTCTGTATGAGGGTCTAAAATCATGCCCCCATTCAGAAATACAATGTGCCTCATCAATAGCCACAAAACTAATATTTAGTTCCTTTAATTTCTGCTGAATAAATACAGATTGCAGTCTTTCTGGAGAAATGTATAAAAACTTGTAATTACCGAATTTAATAGTATCAAAAAGTGCAATCATTTCATCTTGAGAAGAACCCGATGTAATAGTAGTGGCTTTTATATTTCTACTTTTTAAATTTTCGACTTGATCTTGCATCAAGGCAATTAAAGGAGAAATTACCAAGCAAACCCCTTCTTTCATCAAGGCAGGTACTTGAAAACAGATCGATTTTCCGCCTCCTGTTGGCAACAAGGTAATGACATCTTTTTGCTGTAAAACCGCATTGATAATATCTTCTTGAGGCGTTCTAAATGAAGTGTGATTCCAGTATTCTTTTAATATGTTTTTTGATGAAATCATAAATCGCAAGAAAGCGAGTGAATAATAAAATTAGTTCTAGCAGCAACGCTCCCAAAAGGAACATTAATAATTTTATAACCTAATTCAATATATGCTCTTGTGAGATGAATATCAATTTCAGTAGACTCTTCAAAAGATTCATAGCGCTCATTATCAGTTGTATGTATCTCTTTCCATGGGGAGAAATGAAAAATAAGGTCGTAGGTATGTTGTTTGCTTTTTTCTAAAAATAGAGCAGGGAAATCAGTTTTAAAATAGTTCATATAGGCATGTACATCAGGAATTCCTCTATCAAAAAAAACAATTTCTTTAGTGCTTTTATGAGCTTTAAGATATTGTTCCTCTCTTCCTTGCAATAACATTTCGCTAAACAGAAGCGGTTCTGTTAAAAACAATTGTTCTATACCTTGTTTTTGCGCTTTTAAGATTACATCTCTAGATACTTCATCAAAACAATAATAATCCTTTGCTTTTAATGCATTTAAAACAGTTGTTTTTCCTGTTCCTGGTCCACCAATTAAAACTATTTTTTGTTGATTTTTTTGCAAGTATTTTGTGTTAGATTGATTAATTTTGTTTTTCTCTTTTTAGTGAGTTTCACAAAAATAAATCATTCGTTTTATAAAACTAATTTTTAATGTAATTTTGTGACTTCTTATTTGCAAATAGTTTAACATATTTTCGATTATGAGTGATAAAAATGCTTTTTATTCCAAATTAAAAGGTCAGTTAGAGGATACCACGAAGTTTCCTGCTGATTATATGTATAAATTTATTGTGCCTAGTGATGAAAATCAGTTAGAAGAAGTGCAAAATGTTTTTGATAATACAGGAGCAGTTATTACAACGAAAAATTCTAAAAGGGGCAAATATATTAGCATTACCATCGTTGTAAAGCTAAAGAGTGCAGATGATATTATTATGTATTACAAAAAGGTCGAAAAAATTAAAGGAATTATATCCCTATAAGTTTATGAAAAAGATAGTATTAATAGTAATTCTAGGTTGTTCAAGCCTTGTTTTTTCTCAAAAGAAAGATAAAGTTTTAGTAACCATAGATGGCGAGAAAACAATGGTTTCAGATTTTAAAAGAGTTTATGAAAAAAATCTAGATGCTATAGATAATGAAGAAGCAAAAGATGTTGAGAAAAATTTAAAGTTGTTTATCGATTATACCTTAAAAGTAAAAGAAGCATACGCAATTAAATTAGATACGTTATCTTCTTATGTGAAAGAAATGGAAGGTTATAAAAATCAACTTTCTGCACCTTACATGCAAGATACCGTATATATTAATAAATTGATTAAAGATGCTTATTTCCGTACTAAATATGAAGTAAAAGCAAAACATATTTTAATAAGAACGCCAAAAATACCTTCGCCAAAAGACACGCTTTTAGCCTATCAAAAAATCATTAAAATAAGAGATAGAATTCTAAAAGGAGAAGATTTTGAAAAAGTAGCAGAAGAAACTTCAGAGGACGATTCTGCAAGAGATGACGCTAGAAATGGAAGAAAAGGCAATCAAGGTAATTTAGGATATTTTTCTGCTTTTAAGATGGTGTACCCATTTGAAGAAGCGGCTTATACTACGAAAGTAGGTGAGGTTTCTATGCCTTTTAAAACACGTTTTGGATATCATATTTTAAAGGTGGATAGCACAAGGATCTCTAAAGGAGAGTTGGAAGTTGCCCATATCTTATTAAATGATTCGAGTGCAAAAAGCGAAGAATTAATCCATTCAATTTATGCTAAATTAAAGAATGATGAGCAATTTAAAGCCTTGGCTAGAAAGTATTCTAACGATTCAGGCTCCAAATCTAAAGGAGGTAAATTAAGAAAATTCGGAACAGGAATGATGGTAAAACCTTTTGAAGATGTTGCATACAGTTTGCAAGAAGAAGGTGAATATTCAAAGCCTTTTAAGACGCCTTTTGGATGGCATATTGTTCAGTTAATTAAGAAATATCCGGTGGCTTCTTTCGATGAAATGAAAGCAGATTTAAAAAGTAAAATAAAATCTAGTTCTAGAGCCCAACTTTCTGCAAAAGCGGTGGTCGATAAATTAAAGAAAAAATATACGATTTCAGAAAATGAAAAAGCGAAAGAAATTTTTGATAATAAAAATATAAGGTCCATTTCGAAAGATTCTTCACAAATGGTAATTTTAACGGTTAACGAAAAAGAATTTAATCAAGCTGCATTTATTGAGTACATTCAAAATAGAAAAAATATGCCCATATTTCAATTGTTTGAAGAATTTAAAGACAAAGAAATTTTAGGATACTACAAAGAAAATTTAGAAAAAACGGAACCTGAATTTGCTTATGTTTTAAAGGAATACAAAGATGGTTTATTGTTGTTTGAGTTAATGCAGGAAAAAATTTGGAACAAATCTTCTAAAGATACTTTAGGCCTTAAAAATTATTATACTTCAAATAAGAGTAAGTATACTATGGAATATGATAAAATTAAAGGCGAGGTAATGAATGATTATCAAACCTATTTAGATGAAAAATGGGTTGCAGATTTAAGAAATAAGAGCGCTATAGAAGTAAATAATAAACAACTTAAAAAATTAATTAAATTCTACCGTAAGCAGTAATGAGAAAATTTACAATGTTTTTTTTATCGATCGCAACACTCGCTTCTTGTAACTATTTTCAGTTGGAAGAAAAAGAAAGCGTGGCATCAGAAATTATCGCGATTGTAAATACCGAAAAACTTTTTAGAACCGATTTAAAAGACGTTTTACCCAATAACATCAGCAAAGAAGATAGCATTGTTTTGGTTAAAGGATATATAAATGATTGGGCAATTAAACAGTTATTATTAAAAAAAGCTGAAACAAATAGTTCTTTAGAAGATGTAGATGAAATTAATACGCTTGTAAAAGATTATAAAGAGAGTTTATTAATTAACAGTTATAAAGAAAGACTTATTAAACAAAAGCTAGATACGGTTATAAACGAAGATGAAATTGAAGCTTTCTATAGTGAAAATAAGGAAAACTTTAAGTTGAATACAGAGTTGTTAAAGATAAAATATTTGCATTTTGATAACAATATCATCAATAAAAATGAATTTATAAATTTATTTAAATCTGATGAAATTGAAGATATAGAAGCTTTAGAAAAGCAACAACTAAGTTTTAAATATTACCAGTTTAACGATTCAATTTGGACCCAAGTAGATAAGGTTTTGTTAAAACTACCTCTTTCTAAGGAAAATCTGTTAAAAAAAACAAAATTCATTCAAAAACAAGATTCATTAGGTTTATATTTGGCGGCTATTAAAGACGTTTTAGTTCGGAATGATATAGCCCCATTAAGCTACATAAAACCTACGATTAAACAAATGATTTTACACAAACGTAAAATTGAATTTATAAGAGAAATAGAAAAAATATTAGTAAAGGATGCAACAAAAAATAACAATTTTAAAGAATATTAAAATTACACTATTAACCGCTTTTTTGGGCTTGATAAGTATGGCTAGTTTTGGTCAAAAAATTAAAATAGATGGTGTTGCCGTAGTCATTGGTAAAAATATTGTTTTAGATTCTGATATTGAAAAGTTTAAGCAAGAAATAGAAGTGAGGTCTGAGGGTAAAATTAAGATTTCTGATTGCGAAATGTTAGAGGAATTAATGCAACAAAAATTATTAGCGCATCATGCTATTATTGACAGTGTGCTTGTTGTAGATGCAGAAATAGCATCTAGAGTAGAGCAAAGTGTACAGTATTTTACGCAACAATATGGTTCTGTAGATAAGGTAATTAAAGCGTATGGTTTTAATGATTTAGACGATTTAAAAAAGGAACTCTTCACAGTGCAAACAGAAAATGCTTTAATTGAAAAAGAACAACAAAAAATTACAGAAAAAGTAGATGTTACTCCTGAAGAAGTTCGTATATATTTTAATAGTTTAAAAGATAAAGAAGAATTACCAGAATTCTCTGCGGAGATAGAATTGGCTCAAATCGTCATCAATGCAAAACCAACAAAGGAGGAAACAGAAAGAATCATTAATAAGCTGAATGAAATTAAGAAAGAAGTAGAAGACGGTGCCAACTTTAAAATGAAAGCTATTATAAATTCTAATGATCCCGGAGTTACTCAAAATGGCGGAAGATATGAAGTTACCAAAGAATCTCAATTTATAAAGGAATTTAAGGAAACTGCTTTTAGTTTGGATATAGGGCAAATATCAAAACCTTTTAAATCAGATTTTGGATATCATTTAATGCAACTTCATGAAGTAAAAGGAAATATGCGAATTGCTTCCCATATTTTAATGCAACCAGAAATACCTGGGGCTAAATTAACCGAAACAAGAGAAAAAGCAGAAAAGATCGTAAAAGATATCAATTCAGGGGTCATTACTTTCGAGGAGGCGGTAGCAAAATATTCTGATGATGAAGAAACAAAAAATAATGGAGGTTTAATTTTGAACCCTTATTCAGGTGAGTCTACATTCGATTTAATAGGAATGGATCCTGCTTTGTATGCAAGAGTTGCAGAGTTAAAAAAAGGCGAACTTACGGAAGTATTTTACGATCAAAATAGGAGTGGAGAGAAGATGTATAAGTTTATGATCATGAGAGATAGAACAGATACGCACACCGCAGATTTAATAGATGATTATGTAAAGATTCAGGGATTGGCTTTGACAAAAAAGAAAGAAGAGACTGTAACCAAATGGTCTAAAGAAAAAATTAAGGATACCTATATTAAAATGTCTGATACGCACAGCAAATGTACTTTTGAAAAAAATTGGAAAAAAGAAACCGGTAAATAATGTCAGATGTAAAAGCAGTAGATGAGTTAGTTGTAAAATACAACTCATTAAAAACTGAAATTGGTAAAATAATTATTGGTCAAGAAGAAGCTGTAAATTTTACACTTTTATCGATTTTTTGTGGCGGTCATTCTTTATTAATAGGAGTACCAGGTTTGGCAAAAACATTATTAGTAAATACAGTTTCTAGTGTTTTAAGTTTAAAATTTAATCGTATTCAATTTACGCCAGATTTAATGCCTTCAGATATTTTAGGAAGTGAAATTTTAGACGAAAACAGACATTTTAAATTTATAAAAGGGCCTATTTTTTCAAATATCATTTTAGCAGATGAAATTAATAGAACACCACCAAAGACACAAGCAGCTTTATTAGAAGCGATGCAAGAGCGGTCTGTAACGGTTTCTGGAAATCATTATAAATTAGCATTGCCATTTTTTGTATTGGCAACACAAAACCCTATTGAGCAAGAAGGAACATACCCTTTACCTGAAGCACAGTTAGATAGATTTATGTTTTCTATTCATTTACAATATCCTACTTTTAAAGAAGAAGTTGAAGTTGTAAAAAGCACTACAAGTTCTATTCAACAAAAGATAAATGCTATCTTTTCTAGTGATGATATTATTGCAATTCAAAAATTAATTCGTAAAATTCCTGTTACAGATAACGTAATTGAATACGCAGTTGGTTTGGTTGGTAAAACAAGACCAAAATCTGATGCGGCAACAGCCATGGTAAAAAGTTATTTAGATTGGGGAGCAGGGCCAAGAGCTTCACAAAATTTAATTCTGGCCGCAAAAGCGTATGCAGCTGTAAATGGAAAATATTCTCCTGATATAGAAGATGTAAAAGCGGTTGCCCTTCCTATTTTATCGCATAGAATTGTAAAGAATTATAAAGCAGATGCAGAAGGTATTTCAATTTCTGATATTATAAATTCTTTGCTTTAGGCATCTTCTTGAGAGATTTCTTCAAAAAAACTAAACACATTTCCACCATAGCGTTTGTCATAACGATGGTTTTTATGCGCAGATAAATCTGTATATTTAGCGTGTTCTACAATGAGAACCCCTTCTTCTTTTAAAATATTTTTCTCAAAAACAGTATCTACAATTTCTAAAAATTTTTCAACCTCAAAATCATAAGGTGGATCAGCAAAAATGATATCAGCCTGCAAAGAAGTAGTTTCTAAAAATTTGTACACATCTGTTTTGTAGGTGTTAATGTTTAATTCTAGTTCTTTTGCAGTATTACTAATGTATTTAATACAGTTGTAGTTGGCATCAATGGCATAAATATTTTTAGCTCCTCTAGAGGCAAATTCGAAACTAATATTTCCTGTACCCGAAAATAAATCGATTACAGAAATGCTATCAAAATAATAATGGTTATTCAGAATATTAAATAATCCTTCTTTCGCCATGTCTGTTGTAGGGCGAACAGGTAGGTTTTTAGGTGCTCTTAAACGTCTTCCTTTTAATTTTCCTGATATTATTCTCATATGCCTAATAGTATGTAGTTTGAATGTTTAGAAATGTCTAATTCTTTAAATATCGGGTTTTTGCTTTCTAAGAAGAAAACATTTTTTATGTACTTATAAGTAATTTTATACAGTTCATCATCCAATTGGATAGTTCCCATAAAATAGAGTTTAAATTCCTCTGTATTGAATTGTAATTGTTCTGCAGTAAAAAGTAGATAGTATATAAAATCTTCTTTTGAATCATAAGAAAAAGAGTTACAGAAAATTATCGTACTGTTTTTTAAAACAATGATATCGATGCTATTTTTAGCAACATTTACATACATAGTACTTTCGTTAGAAAGAGCTGTTTTTAAAAGTTTTTCGATTAGAATAGTTTGGTGATGTTTGTAATCGAAAGCCCCAAAATTTTGAAATAAATAGTTATTGATGTTTACATAAGGCACATATATATTTTTTGCGTCTATATCTGGAAGGTCATCAAAAGCTACAAAATCTGTTTTTAAAGTTTTAATATTAAAATTAAGATAATCTGTTAAAACTTCTTCATCAAAATATTTTGAAGGTACAAGTGTCGATAAGTTATTTTTGTGAATTACGCTTACGTTATTGAATTCAAGTTGTAAATTAAGATCAGTCTTAAAAATAGTTTCAATTTGATTGTATAATTCTTCAGGAGAATTTTGTGCAGTATCAAACAGATATTCTGTAAAAAAAATATCTTTTTTAGTTAAAATATCTGAAACACAAAAAGAAAATCCATCCAAACTAAATTGGATGGATAATTCTATATCTTTTGTTTTCTTTAATAAATTATTGCTACTCTTCTTTTGCACTGTCTTTTCTATCATATTGTGGTGGCCAGTTTCCACCAGAACTAATTTCTTCTAAAGAACCTACAGAAACATAATCACCCTTAATTTGGTCAGATTCTTTTACTTCTAATTCTTGATTAACCAAAGATGGATTCATCCCTTTTAAAATACCTGCTTTCTCAGTTCTCACTCTAAAAGTTGATACTACTAAGCCAGGTATTTTCTCTATAGAACTTACTTCTATTTCGAATTCTTTACCTTCAACTCCTGGAACTTTAAACATTGTTTTATAAGATCTGTTTTTAAAGTATTTTATAACAGGTTCATAGCCAGTAGTGTCGGTAACTCTTTTTTCTTCATCAACGATAATACCACCACCTTTGTTTATTTGTTCTACAATAGTTCTAGTTTCTGTTAATGCAATGGAATCATAACTTACAAAATTGATTAAACTATCTTTGTTCGCGGTATAAACACCATTTACCTCATAGTATTTTACTTCTGCATCTCTAATAATTTTCAAACTTTTTATAACAGGAGCATATTTTTCTACTTTTTCTTTGGCAAATTGAATTGGCTCCATAATACCATCATAAATTTTAATACTTAAATATACTGCCAAAACCACTAATAAGATTGACGGAATCCATCTTAATTTTAGCGGTAAATATTTAACTATAACAAAAGCTACTAGAACGGCACCTATAGCAGCTCCTAAAATCATTAATATTAACTCCATTTTTAATTTTGTTTTTTTAATAGTGTTGCGACAAATCTACAATTTTTTTTTTATGATAAAAATTTTTCTTTACAAAGAAATGTATCTTTGGTGTTTAATAATCTATATGATAAAAATACCTGCTGATTTTTATAGAGAACTTTTAAAAAAGTTTCCTCATTTACCAACAAAAAAACAAAGTCAATTATTAAATTTATTAAGTGTTTATATTTTTAATGAGGATAAAGACGCTTTATTTTTATTGAAAGGATATGCAGGTACAGGTAAAACAACAACAATAAGTTCGTTTGTAAATACACTTTCGTTAGCAGGAAAAAAAGCAGTTTTACTAGCACCAACGGGAAGAGCAGCCAAAGTAATTGCAATTTATTCTAAAAGACCTGCGTTTACAATCCATAAAAAAATATATTTTCCTAAAAAACAATCTAATGGTTCTGTAGATTTTGTTTTACAACCTAATAAGCACAGAAATACGATATTTATTATTGATGAAGCTTCTATGATACCAGATAGTAGACAAAATCAAAAATTGTTTGAATCGGGTTCTTTATTAGATGATTTAATTTCTTACGTATACTCTGGGCATCAATGTAAATTAATTTTTATTGGTGATACAGCGCAACTTCCGCCAGTTAAATTAGAGGTAAGTCCTGCTTTAGAAGAAGATACGTTACGCTATGACTATCATAAAAATGTAACAGAAATTGAATTGGATGAAGTAATGCGGCAACATGAAAATTCTGGGGTTTTAGCAAATGCAACACAGTTAAGGTTATTGATACAGAATGAAGGGAAAAATTTTCAGTTTGATATTGATTTTCCTGATATTATAAGATTGGTTGATGGTTATGATATTGAAGACGCTTTAGTCACTGCTTATGAAAAAGATGGAGTAGAAGATACTGCTTTTATTGTTAGGTCTAATAAAAGAGCCAATGAATACAATCAACAAATACGAGTAAAAATTCGCGGACAAGAAAATGAAATTTCTGCAGGGGATTATGTGATGATTGTTAAAAATAATTATTTTTGGTTAAAAGAATCTTCGGATGCAGGTTTTATTGCTAACGGCGATATCTGTCAGGTTTTAAAAATATTTTCGATTAAAGAGTTATACGGATTTAAATTTGCTGAGGTTGCGCTAAAAATGATCGATTACCCAGAGATGCAACCGTTTGAAACTGTGTTGTTACTAGATACTTTAACGAGCGAAAGTCCTTCTTTAACCTATGAAGAATCTAATAGATTATACCAAGCTGTAAAAGAAGATTATGCCGATGAGAAATCGAAATACAAACAGTTTATGGCCATTAAAAAGAACAAGTATTTTAATTCGTTACAAGTAAAATTTTCGTATGCCATGACATGTCATAAATCTCAAGGAGGGCAATGGAAAACCGTTTTTATAGAACAACCTTATTTACCAGAGGGTGTTTCTAAAGCATATTTTAGATGGTTATATACCGCAATTACAAGAGCACAAGAAAAGTTGTATTTAATTGGTTTTAAAGATGATTTTTTTATGGAGTAAATTTAATTCCAATCTATCATTTTTGCAGTGGTTATGGAGGTCCTTCTCGCGTTAATTTAAAAATATTTTATTTCAATAAGTAACTTATTGCCACAGTTCCGTATTTATTACCATACGTATACTTCAAGTTTTTAGATTTACTGGTATTGTAATTAAAAATATAGCCAAAATTCAATCTGTTTGCTGTAAATTTAAATCCTAATGCTACATTAAAAACGAATGGAATGATTTCTTTGGTTACTTCGCTATTGGTATTTAAAAAACTTCCTTGAATTGTAGCGTCATATAAAGCATATCTTAAAGTTGGCTTTATAAAAAAGAATGATTCTATTTCTCTTTTATAGTTGGTACTATTGTCATTTAAATGGGTATTAAAAGCAATGGAATTCATCATTTTTTGAAGCTTTACTAATCCAAACCTCATATTTAAACCAGAGCTAACGTTGGTGTAAACCGTTCCTAATCTTGTGGAATTTACCCAAAATACATCTAAAGTATGCGCCTTATTTTGAGCTAAGAAGCTTACGTGTTCTGCATCGAAATTTAAAGCAAAAGCATTTTGTATTTGATATTGCCAACCTACAGCTTCGTCAAAATTATATATTTCGTGAATAAAACCTTGTAACTCTTCGCCGAAAGCACTTGGGCCAACAAAACCAACTTGCACAGATGTATTCAAAATTCTATTTTTTTTGTACACCCTTTTTATATTAAAACTACCATATAGATAAGCTGCAAAAGGTCTGTCGTGTAAAGTTATATCTTGCACAATAGCTTTATTTGGTGTGTACATTTCCTGACCAATTTGCAATTCTATAATTTTCTTTTCTAGATTTTCGTTTTTATTTTTAGCAAGGTATCTATAGTTAATAAAGGTTCCATTTGTATAATATCGATCTCTATCTACAGAGACATATAGGTCGTTGTCAGTTACAAGACTAATTTCTTTAGAGAATTTTTGTTGGGAGTTTAAACAAAAGGGAATAAAAATTAAAAAAAAATAAAGATAGTTTCTCATAGGAGGCAAATATAAAAGAACCGATTTAAAATGATAAATTTTTAACAGAATAATAAAAAAAAGGTTTTATTTTCGACGTATTAAATAAAATATATGAATTCAAAGGAAACTTTAAGTGCAGAAGATTTTAAAAACTTAACCAATAATGATGAGTTATTATCACTTATAAAAGATAAATATGTTTCGTACTCTAAAGTAAGAAATACGCTTTCTTATAAAAATGAATTGCGACTGCTACAAATAGAGTTGGTAAAATTACAACGCCATATTTCTGCTAAAAACAAAAGAGTTGCTATTGTTTTTGAAGGGAGAGATGCTGCCGGAAAGGGCGGTAATATTCGTAGGTTTATGGAGCACTTAAATCCGCGTTCTAGCAGGTTAGTTGCCTTAAACAAACCTACCGAAGTAGAAAAAGGACAATGGTATTTTCAGCGATACATTAAAGAATTACCAAACCCTGGAGAAATAGTTTTTTTTGATAGAAGTTGGTATAATCGGGCAGTTGTAGAACCCGTTATGGGCTTTTGTTCTGACAAACAATACAAAGAATTTTTAGTACAAGTGCCAGAATTCGAGCATATGATGTATGAAGATGGTGTAATTATTATTAAATTTTGGTTATCGATTACCAAAGAAGAGCAGGCAAAACGTTTTGAAGCGAGAAAAGAAAATCCCTTAAAAAGATGGAAATTTAGTCCAGTAGATAAACAAGGACAAATTTTATGGGATAAATATACATATTACAAATCTGAGATGTTTTCGAAAACACATACTACCTATAGTCCTTGGATGATTATTAAAACCAATGAAAAAGAAGTAGCAAGATTAGAAGCCATTAGGCATGTTTTATCGCAATTTGATTACGAAGGGAAATTGGAGGCAGGCACGGTTTTAAATCCAGACCCAAATGTTGTAATGCGTTATTATCGCTCAAATATTCATCAAATAGATTAAGTTTATGAGTCAAAAACTAACAGATTTAGATTTAAAAAAATTAAATTCAAAAAAAGGTTTAATAGCATTATTATCTAAAGAGCCTTTAAGTATAGAAAAAGCGCTACGGTATGTAGACTATCAAAAGAAATTAAAAAAATTACAAATTGAATTGATAAGAATGCAAACCTGGGCTATAAAAAATGACGAACGAATCATTGTTGTTTTTCAAGGTAGAGATGCCGCAGGAAAAGGAGGTGCTATTAGGCGAATTACAGAGCGAATTAATCCGCGTCATATGCGCATAGTTGCCTTACCAAAACCAACAGAAGATGAAAACTCTCAATGGTATTTTCAACGTTATGTAGAGCAGTTACCTAAAGCTGGGGAAATGGTTTTTTTTGATAGAAGTTGGTATAATAGAGCTGTTGTAGAGCCTGTTAACAATTTTTGTACACAAGAGGAATATAAGGTTTTTATGAATCAGGTAAATGATTTTGAAAGAATGATTTTAGAATCTGGAATTCATTTGGTTAAAATATACATGTCTATCTCTAAAAAGGAACAAGCCAAACGTTTTGCAGATATTAAAAGTGATCCTCTAAAACAATGGAAAATGACAAAGGTAGATGAGAGGGCGCAATATTTATGGGATCAATACACAGAATATAAAAATGCTATGTTCGAAAAAACGAATACTAAAAGTTCTCCTTGGAAAATTATTCGCGCAAACAGAAAAACAGAAGCACGGGTTAACGTAATTACTCATGTTTTAAACAGTATACCTTATGATAAAGAATTAGAGATTTAATTTTATTTAGTCTAATTTTGAAAGATGATAAAAAAAACCCCCAGACTAATAGTCTTCATATTTTTATTTTTTACACAGTTTTTAGTTGCTCAGGTTGCACCAATTGCAAACAATGATGTAAAAACAACTATAATTAATAAATCTTTAGCTGAAAATGCACCTGGCCTTTTAATAAATGATACCGATGCAGATGCAGATGTACTTTTAATTACCGAGTTTATAATTAACGAAATTACTTTTGCTACTGGCGAAAATGCAAGTTTCTCAGAAGGTTCTATCGTAATTTTAGCAGATGGGAGTTTTAGTTTTACGCCAAATACAAATTTTTTTGGAACAGTATCTGAAATAACTTATACGGTTACAGATGGAACTTTTACAAGTAGTGCAAATTTAAATATTACTGTTATATTACCCCCAGAAACACCAATTGCTAGAGATGATTATTACACTGCAGATATTAATACTACCTTAAATGTTGCTGCTCCTGGAGTTTTAGTAAACGATACAGAATCTAGTGGTAACGATTTAACTGTTACTCAATTTTCTGCAGACGGAGGTGTTTTTAATGCAGGAGAAACAGCAAACATTCCTCAAGGAAGTATCACCATTGCTGCAAATGGTCGCTATAGATTTATACCAATCGCGGGTTATACAGGTAATGTAGATACAATTACATACACCATAACAAACGGTATACTTACCAGTTCTGCAAATTTATTTCTGACGGTTGAATTTATAGATAATTTACTTGAAATAGATTATTTAGATAGTTGTAATCAAAATTTTACTGCTAATGGAGAGTATCAAATTGATTATGTGTTAACATTAAGAAATAAATCGACAGCAAGAGATGCCCACGAAAATAGCCTAATAAGAAATATCGATTTAATAAACAATCTTCAAACTACTTTTGGTACTGGTTGTATAATTAATGTAGACGAAATACAAGTTACTACTTTTAATAGACTTGACGTATATGATTATGTAAATAACGTTGCATATCCAATAGATTTTGGTGCCTCAGCAATAAATTCTGATTTTACAAATGGAACATCTACTTCAATATTTAATAATAATGCAATAGATAATTTTGTCTTATATCCAGGGCAAACGATAACAGTTAGACTTTGTGTTAAAGTAAATCCTGATTGTAATGGTCGGCCATTTCCAACACCTTCTGGTTCTGGTATTGATTTTACAAATACTGTAAGTGTAACTTCAACTAAAGGAGATGGTTCTGACACAGTAACATTAACAGATTTTCATACAACAGAAGCCGTAGTTTCTGCTGGTTTATATGTTCCTGAGTTTCATAGTATTCAAGAAGACCCTCCAGGTGCTATAAATGATGATGGAACTTATGATTTTACAAATAGGGTTGTTATTACCAATGAAGGGCAAGCAACAGCTCAAAATATCAATTATAATATGGGTTTAGGAGATTTTAGAAATAGAGTCACCTTTAATGAAATTAGAGTAACTCAATTTTCAGGAAAAACTGTTAGTGTTAATCCAGATTTTGATGGGGATAATCAAACTACATTATTATTGCCCAATAATGTATTACCTCCAGAAGAATCTATTGTTTTAGAAATATTTTATGTAATTGGGCCTGTTGATAGTGACAGCTACAGTAATTTTTGGCAAACAGATCGGTCGCAAACACAAGGAGCCGCAGATGGTTTTGATGCTTTTTTACCAGATAATAGAAGAACTTTTTCATTTGTAACTTGGTCAGATAATTTAGGCGATCATTTAGATCGATATTATGTTTTAAATTCAGCTACATCAGCAGTTTCATCAGATTTATCTTGTAATTGTACTTCAGTAGGTATGCGATTTTTATTCAATGCTACTTCTAATACAAATAAAGTTGTTACAGAAACTAAACCAGCGCCTAATGGAATTTTAGAACATGAAGAAGTTACCTTTCAAATCGAAATAGAAAATACAAGTCTAGCAGTACAAATAGATAATTTACAATTAACAGATAACCTAAATAATGTTTGTAGTGGCAATGTTATATCAGTAACTACACCTACTATTGTAAGCTCAACAGCTACTGCAAATCCAGTCTTAAATCCTTCGTTTAATGGCACAGTTGACACAAATATTTTTGATGGTACTTCTGGAATATTAAAAATCAACGAAAAAATAACAGTTCAATTTACAGCTGTTTTCAGCGAAGTGTGTATTGGAGACAATACAGCTATTTTTTCTGCAACAGATCCTTTAAGTAGGTTGGTTACTTCTTCTAATTCAGTAAGTATGAATGCCTCTTCAGATTCCGATAATGATGGTATTACAGATAATATTGATATAGATGATGATAATGATACGATACCTGATATTTTAGAGTATAATGGTTTAGACCCTTTAGCAGATGATGATAGTGATTTTATACCAAATTATAGAGATACAGATTTTGGAGTAGATACAAATGCAGATGGAGTTGTAGATGTTTTTGATTTTGATTTAGATGGTGTTCCTAATCATTTAGATTTAGATAGTGATAATGACGGAATTTTAGACATTGTTGAAGCAGGTAACGCTCCTTTAGATACTAATAATAATGGAAGAACGAATAACAATGTTGGTGCAAATGGTTTAGATAATACTATCGAAACGAGCGACGATGCTTTTGCAACAATTACTTATACGTTGCCAAATACGGATGAAAATGGAAATCCTAATTTTTTAGATATCGATGCAGACGACGATGGAATTGTAGACAATATAGAAGCGCAATCAACTGATAATTACATCATATTAAATACAACAGTTTCCTTAACGGGTATTAATACTGCATATCCAAATGGGATTAATCCTGTTGATACAGAAAGTGATGGAATTCCAGACTATATAGATATGAACTCTGATGATGATATTCGAGATGATATTATTGAAGGTTGGGATGCTAATAGTGATGGAATTCCAGAAACTGTACCACTAAGTTCTGATGCCGATAATGATGGTTTAGATGACGCTTTTGATTTAGATGATACTGCAATAAATCCTTCAAATGGCCAAACTCCGTTAAGTTTCCCTAATTTTGATGACGAAGAAACTCCAGAAAGAGATTGGAGAGAAATAATCGGCATTTTTGTTTTGATTGATAATATTTCACAACCAGAAGGAACAGTTTTTGTATTTACAATTCAATTAGTTACAAAAAATGATAATTCTATTTTAATAGAAAGTACATCACCAATCGATTTTAATTTTTCAACTTCAGATGGCACTACAGCAACCGATGTTTTTGATGTTGCAATTTCACCTTTCGATTACGTAGGTTTGCCAAATACAACGTTTACAATTGCACCATTTACAACTACGGCACAATTTGTAGTAACTTCTTTAGAAGATCCTATTTTTGAGTTTACAGAACTTTTTACTTTAAACGGAACCATAACTTCTAACAATACTTTAAATGAAAATATTATTGGGATTGGATCAATTTTAGATAATGATGCTGCTCCCTCAATCACCATGAACAATTCACGTGAATTAGAAGGCAAAGATTTATTGCATACAATTACCATTAGCAATCCTGCATCTACGCCTATTTCTGTTGAAATTGTAACCACAGATGGAACAGCCATAAGTCCAGAAGATTATAATCGTGTTTTTGAGAATTTTACTATTGAAGGTACTACAGACCCAAACAATGCAAATACCCAAGTTTCATTCACGATTACCGCTCTTTTAGACAATTTAAACGAGCTAGATGAAGAAATTATTAGCGTTGTTGGAGTTGGGTTAACAAATAATCTTGGAAATCAAGATTTAGCAAAAACGGCAATAATTTTAGATGTTGATCCAAATCCGATTGTAGAAATTAACAATGCAGAGGCAGAAGAAGGTAGTGATTTAGAATTTACAATCAGGCTTTTAAATGATAATGAAGAGTTGATGCAAAATTATTTACCTATCAATATTAATCTGGAAACGATGGACGTTACAACAACTGCAAACCAAGATTACCAGTCTTTATCTACACAAATTGCAATTCCTGCTTTTACATCAACAATAAATCAATCAGTTAAAACGATTAAAGATAATTTAAATGAAAAACTGGAAACATTATTTTTACAGTTAAATTTAGATTTTACAACCGTTTCAAATACAGTTGCACCTTTCGGAATTGGTACAATTATCAGTAATGATTATCCGAATTTATTCTCACCAAATAACGATGGTATAAGTGATATTTTTAAAATGTCAGGCTTAGAAGAATACCCAAATTTTGTAATGGTAATTTTTAATCGACAAGGAAATGAAGTGTATAATTATAGCAATAATGGCAATTTAAATCCTATTTGGTGGGATGGAACTTATAACAATAAGCCAGCGCCAACAGGCGTTTATTTTTACACATTAGATTTTAATGATGGTATAAAAAAGCCAATAAAGAATTTTATACAATTAATTAGATAATGAAAAGTAACGCTAAAATTGTATCAAAAATAAATAAGAGCAAAACATATTGTTTGTTATTTGTGTTGATGATTTTTTTATCAACTTTAAAAATAAACGCACAACAATTACCAAATTATACGCAATATTTGTACAATATGCAGATTATAAATCCTGCATATGTTGGGTATAGAGCAGATTTAAGCCTGTCTGTTTTATCTCGAGATCAATGGGTTGGTTTAGAAGGTGCACCAACTACTAGAACTTTTTCCATTAATGGAAGAACAAGTAGAGGTTTAGGAATTGGAGCCACAGTTGTAAATGATAAAATTGGTTTAACAGAAACTACAAACGTAAATTTCGATGCTTCTTATACTTTGGTGATTTCTGATGCTAGCAGATTATCTTTAGGTTTAAAAGGAGGAATGACATTTTTTAACAACAATTTATTTGACGGAATTACGCCAGATAATGAAAGTTACGCTTCTACAAGTGGCAATTTCCCCAATGTTGGTTTTGGTGCTTTATATTACAATAGAGATTTTTACGTGGGTTTATCTGTACCTTATTTGTTGGAAACACCACAATTTTATATTGAAGATCGTTTTAAAGAAACAAGTTTAGCAACAAATCCAAATGTATTTTTATCAACAGGAGCCTTGTTTCAATTATCAGAAAGTATACTATTTAAACCATCAACCATGGTAAGATATACAACCAATCAGCCAGTTTCTATTGATGTAAATGCAAATTTTTTATATAATGATGTTATAGAAGCAGGACTTTCTTATCGTCATCAAAGTTCTATAAGTGCTTTGTTTACCTTGTTGATAAATGAAAAATATAGAATTGGTTATGCGTATGATTATAAGACAATTAATATTTCTGGTAATTTAAACACACACGAATTTATTTTACATGTAGATTTAGATTTTGGACGAAATTCAAGATGGTTAAGACGTAACAAATGCTATTTTTGATGTTGAAATAATCTATATAAAAAAAAGACTTTTTATTTTCTTCGGATAAAAAAAATTAAGAAAGTAGTTTCTTTACAGTATCAAAAATAAAATAGACTTCTGCTGCAATTTGCTGATTTGTTTTTAAATACGTTTCGTCTCGTTTATCGGTTGCATCACTAGCTTTTGGATCTGCAATAGGTAAGTGAAAACGATGAATGGCTTTTTTAATAAATGGGCAGTTTTTATCAGCATTATTACAAGTTGTAATGGCTATAAAAGGTGCTGTATTTATTGGGTCACTGTATAATTTAGAAAAGCCTAAAACTGTTTTTCTTGCACCATCAAAAGAAATATTATAACTAGGATTTTGATGACAAAAATTTTCTAATTGAAAATGAAAACCTGCCTTTTGTAATGTTTTTACCGTATTTCTATGAAAAGCAGTTACTTCTGTTCCGCCAGAAAAAGCATCAATATTTAAATTAAAATAATGGGCTGCATAAAAGCTCCAAACTTGTCCTAATTGACTTCTTCTAGCGTTATGAGTACAAATAAAATTTAGGTTTACAACTTCGTTTTTGCCATATTCTAAGGCAACAGCTTCCGCAATTTTAAGCAACAATAATTTTCGATCAGTAAGAAAAGAAATTTTTTTTGATGCGCTAAAAAAAAAGTTTTTTGTAGAAACATTAGAAGCCTTCAATATCATTATATATTTTTACCACAAAAGTAAGATAATAGCAATCTATTATAAATTAATATAAAGTTAAGAATGCGTTTAGAAATTGGAAATAAAGTAGCCGTTTTAGATGATGTTTTAAAAGGAATCATCATCGATATTAAAGAGAATGTTATTTCTGTGAAAACGGATGATGGTATGATTTTTAATTTTAATGCCTCAGAACTTGTGAAAATCGAAAGAGAACAGCATGAACTTTCTAAATTTTCTGATATTAACAATCCGTTTTTAAAAGAGAAAATATCAGCTCAAAAACCAACCAAGAGTGCTTTTATAAAGGATAAAAAAGAGATACTTCTAGAAGTAGATTTACATATAAATAAGTTAGTAAAATCGGTAAGAGGTTTAGATAATTACGATATGTTAAACTTGCAATTAGATACTGCTAAAAATAAAATTGAATTTGCAATTCAAAAAAGAATCTCAAAAATTGTTTTTATTCATGGAGTAGGAGAGGGCGTTTTAAAATCTGAGTTGAATAGATTATTAAATAAATATCCTGTAAAATATTATGATGCTTCTTACAAGAAATATGGTTTAGGAGCCACAGAAGTTTACATTTATCAGAATGTTATGGAGTATTAAAGGTTCATTTAGGTTGATGAAAAATAAACAAAAAAGATAAAAAGAAGGCTTGGCATACGAAAGGCAGTTTTCGTTGATTAGCACTAATTTCTTCTATTATTTTTAATTGAAAACCGTGAGATTCCTGTTAAAAAAGAAAGATAAACTTTATCGTATGCAATAGATTTTAATACGTAGAATTTTACAGATAAAAACGTATTTTTGTGGTATGAAAGCCATTTATTTAGACAATGCCGCCACGACACAAATTGACGCAGAGGTTTTAGAATTGATGCATATTTCTATGCAAGAAAATTTTGGAAATCCGTCTTCTACCCATCAATTCGGGAGAAAAGCTAAGTCTGCTGTTGAAACCGCCAGAAAAAATATTGCCAAGCATTTTAACGTTTCTGCTAGCGAAATCGTATTTACAGCTGGAGGAACCGAAGCCGATAATTTAATTCTAAATAATGCAGTTTTAAATTTAGGCGTTCAAAGAATTATCACCTCTAAAATAGAACATCATGCAGTTTTGCATACCTGTGAATTTCTCAAAAAAACGTACAATATTAGTTTAGATTTTGTAAATGTTGATGCATTTGGCAATATAGATCAGATGCATCTAGAAGAACTCTTATCGGATTCAGATGATAAAACTTTACTGAGTTTAATGCACATCAATAATGAAATTGGTAACCTTTTAAAGGTTGATGAAATCTGCGCTATTTGTAAAAGATACAATGCTTTATTTCATTCAGATACGGTGCAGGTAATTGGTCATTATCCTTTAGATTTAAAAAAGACTACGATTGATTTTATTGTGGCAAGTGCTCACAAATTTCATGGACCAAAAGGAGTTGGTTTTGCCTACTTTAAAAAAGGATTTGGAATTTTACCCATGTTTCATGGAGGAGATCAAGAAAGAGGGGCAAGGTCTAGTACCGAAAATGTGCATAGTATTTTAGGCATGGACAAGGCATTGTCCATAGCAATTTCTAATATTGAGAAAGACAGAAAAGAAATAGAATCTTTAAAGTTATATTTTATTTCGAGGTTAAAAAATATATCAGAGGCTATTGAATTTAACGGACATTCATCCAACTTAAATAAAAGTAGTTATACTATTTTAAATGTGCGTTTTCCTGTGGCAAATGAGATGCTTTTATTTAGTTTAGATATGGCAGGAATCGCTGTTTCTGGAGGTTCAGCTTGCCAGAGTGGCAGTAATAAAGGGTCTCATGTTTTAGACGAAATTTTAAATAAGGATGAAGCCGATAAAACTTCGGTTCGTTTTTCTTTTTCTAAATTTACCACAAAAGAAGAAATTGATTTTACCATCACTAAAATTAGAGAGCTACTGTAAATTTGTAGCAGTGAATACTGCGAGTAATTTCACATGATAAATGGTATACTACCAATTTAACCATAGAAGGCATTCATAAATGATTTCTTTTCCGCTTAATCGAAAAGAATTCCTCGATGCTCTGCGTCGGGGTTTCCGTTGAAATTGTCATTCCCGTGAAATTTATGCTCAACTAGATTGGGTAACGGGAATCTAAATAATAGAATTTTGGTTTTTGACCTTTTTAGGTCAAAGCTTGTGCTCAACTTGATTGAGTATGAAACGAGCGAAATACATCTATGGCTCTGCCTCGAGGATAGTTCGTTTCAAGAAATTCTTTATTTTTTACAAAAAATATTGCCATAACGAAGGCTGTGTTGTTTATTTCTACTGAATTAAAAAAGTAGGGGTTTGTAGCTAGTTTCTTAGTATTAAATGTACATGGTTAACGAATGTCAGGTTAAGCGCAGTCGAAACCTATTCAAAGCATTCGAATAGTTCTTGACTGCACTCTAACTGATAACTAATACCTCATTTAACAACTCATTTTAAGGTGTCTAAAGGTTGAAATTTATAAATTTTGATCTACGAACTCCATAAAAAAATATTCAATTTATGTACACGTCATTATAAAATTAAAAGTGAGTTCATATCTTTTTAGTTTAGTTGATAATTAATTTCCGAGTACTTGTTTTATTATTTTTCTCTTTTATTTTAATAAAATAAATACCTGTATTTAAGCCAGTTACTGAAAAAATATTGTTGTTAATATCATTTTTAATAAACTGTTTTACTCGTTTCCCTGTAACATCAAAAACGCTAACGGTTACTGCATCTTTTGATAATGAAAAATTAGAAGAAGTAGGATTTGGATATACTTTTAAAATATCATTTATCATAGTAACATTATCTGTAGAAAGCGTTGCAACTTGATTTCCGAATAGTTTAAATTCGCCAGGTTGTAAATTTATGGTGCTTGCAGAATATGTTGTATTGCCGCTTGCATCCATTAAATCTACCCAAGCCCCAGCGGTTGGGAAATTAGTGTTCACATTTTGTGCGACCACATCAAAATTGGCCAAAACAATAACGTTTCTCAATTCAGTTTCTGGAATATTCGTATTAAAAATATCGATTCTAGGTGTTAAAGAGCCAGAGTTAATATTATAATCGCCTTCAAAAACATCTTCATTTATTTTTAAGGCATTTATTCGAGACCAATCATCATAAATTTTTCTTCTATTTGCATTAGACATCCAATTATCTGTCCATTGTGGTTGCTGTTTTGTAGCTAATTTACAATCACCATCAGTTCCACCTGGTTCGTTTACAGTACCATTATCACAGGTGAAAATAGAATTTTGCATACCAAGATCTGCAAAATGCCAAATCATTTTTGGGCCAGGAATTGTTAAACTGACTGCACCAATGGCAGACATTCTTGATAAGGCTGTGTTTAAGTCTTTTACATTGTGACCAGAAATGGCGTCATTTCCATAGGCAACTGCTCTGTACATAATTCTTTCTTCATCATGACTTTCAGGATATCCTACAACTCTAGGACCACTAAAAGATCCACGAGATTTGTGTCCAATACTATTGATGTTTGAATTTGAAGCATATCCCATCATTAATTGGCTATAAGGTCCATTTACATTTCCCCACATCATTACACCTTTTCCTTCATTATAACGATAATTTGCCCATTCTTTTTCTTCATTTTGTTCACCTAAATGCTCAAAAATTACATAATGTTCTGCGTCTAAAGACCAAGAATAATCAGCATATTGTTTTAAAATATCAACTCTATCTTGTTGGTAACCGTTTGTACATCCGTCATCACTACCAGAACAATTTTGAGTAAATCCTTTTGTTAAATCCCATCTAAAACCATCAATTTTAAAATCTTCAATCCAATGTTTAACTACTCTTTTCGTGTATTCTTGCGTTAAACTACTTTGATGATTAAAATCGCTACCAACATTATAACTATGTCTAGCAGTTTGATTAAAATAAGGATTCTCGCTACTTGGATCTCCCCATCCGTCATTATCTGGATCATTCATCCACATACGAACCATTGGGTTTCTGCCAAAAGCATGGTTTAAAGCAACATCTAAAATGACTGCAATTCCATTTTGATGACAAACATCAATTAACTCTTTGAATTTTTCTTCTGTTCCATAAAACTTATCCAAAGCCATGTGAAATGAAGTGTTATAGCCCCAACTTTCATTTCCTTCATATTCCATTACAGGCATTAACTGAATGGCATTGATATTTAAGTTTTTAAAATAATCTATTTTATCAATTAAATCCTGATAGCTTCTGTTGGCATCAAAATCTCTGACTAAAACTTCATAAACAATTAAATCTTCTTTCTTTGGTTTTTCGAAATTTGTAACCGTCCAGTTATACGGAGTTTGACTCGTTTGTAAAACGGTAACTTCTCTATCTTGCCCTTCTGGATAGGTTGGTAAATTAGGATAGGTAGTTTCAGGAATCCAAGGATCATCAAAAGGAGATAAGACTAATGTAGAAAAAGGATCTGCAGTTTTTACCAAACTAGGAGAGTTCGTTGCCGGAGATTGATCAAAGACCCAATATTGGTATGTCTCTATCTGATTGGCTGTTAAACCTATAATTTCTAACCAAAATTTACCTGAATCCGCATCTTTTTTCATGATGTAATCCTCCGTAGGGGTGTAATTATTAAAACTTCCCGCCACCTGTATAAAATCTTTACCAGGAGCGTTTAAAACTAAAACCGCTTTTGTAGCATCAGCGACATAATTAATTCCGTCAACCATACCTGCAGGTATTGTTTCATTTACAACTGCTGGTATCACAGTAACATTAAATTTTACTTCTCCAGTTTCTAAGGATTCCGGAGGCGTACCGACTACTTTTACTTCTCCATTTTCTGTAATATTTGTAATCGTAGCATTGCAAGAAGGGAAACCACAATTACTTGTGGCTACCGATACATCATTGTAAAAAACTTCGATAGAACCTTGTACAGTTGTACTTCCTTGAAATATAATTTCTACACTTAGGTCTAGATCATCTCCAGCGTTTACAATGACCAAATTACTTGTTGGCTTTGTTAATTCTAATTGAACAGATCCGATAGGAAAAATAAAATCTTGACAAGCACCATTTTCACTTAATTTTAATTCTTGTGTTCCGTCTGCATTTCTAAATACCATTCCAATTTGAGAAGCAGTATCTATTTGAGTTTGTGTTAAGTTGAAATAAGTTTGAGGAATTATGGTAATACTGTAAGTGCCGTTTCCGTTATTTGTCATTTCGCCAATGCCATCATCTTGCCCCCAATTGCCAATTACATTAAAACCAAAAGCATTGGCTTTATCTCCTATACCGGCATGCATATATACTTTTGTAGGTTCAGACAATCCATTACAACTATTTTCAGCGGTATTAATATCTACCGTAAAAGTTACAGGTTCGTCAATTTCTATTGCGTTTACATTAAAAGTTACTTGTGCGTTAATTTCTAGAGATGCTATGAAGAGTAGCATCAAAATAAGTAGCATTTTCCTCATGAAGTTTAGGAATAATAAAAGGCTATGTCTTTGAAAACATAGCCTTTCGATTTGTAGTTTAATTTAGAGTAATGGTTTTATTAACAGTATCTATGGTTAATGTATAAGTTCCTGGAGTGCCCACAAAACTGAAGTTTAGATCACCATCAGCAGCATTTTCAAAATTAGCATCTATAGTATATCCTTCACCTTCATAATAAGGATAATTAAAACTTGGAGAACCCCATTCTAATGTTCTGTCAGAGAAAAACCTGAAAGCATCATTAGCAAAAGTTACTTCGCCAGAGTATACTCCAGCTCCTGTACAAGGCAAAGCTACTGGAGAATCCCAGCCCCAACCAGCATCAGGAACCCCTGCGCCAACTAACCATAATTGGTCATTATCACAAGATGCTCCACCATTAATGCTTATTGTTTTGGTATTGGTATCTATGGTTAATGTATAGGTTCCTGGAGTTCCTAAAAAACTGAAGTTTTGATCACCATCAGCAGCATTTTCAAAATTAGCACCTATCGTATAACCCTCTCCTTCATAGTAAGGGTAATTATAGCTTGGTGATCCCCATTCTAACGTTCTATCCGTAAAAAATCTGAAAGCATCATTGGCAAAAGTTACATCTCCAGCGTAAACACCTGCACCAATACATGGCAATGCGACAGGAGAATCCCATCCCCAGCCAGCATCAGGAACCCCTGCGCCAACTAACCATAGTTGGTCAAATTCACAAAGTGATTGTTCTGGACCTAAAGTAATGGTTTTGTTGATATCATCAATGCTTAAGAAATAAGTTCCAGGAGTACCTACAAATCTGAAGTTTTGGTCACCATCGGCAGCATTTTCAAAATTTGCATCTATGGTATAACCAGCATCTGCATAATAAGGATAGTTAAAACTTGGAGATCCCCACTCTAATGTTCTATCAGAGAAAAATCTGAAAGCATCATTTGTTAAGTTGATATTTCCTTCATAGACTCCAGTTCCTGTGCAACTAATTTCAACAGGAGAGGCCCATCCCCAACCTGCATCTACGGCACCTGCGCCAACAACCCAAAGTTGATCGAAGTTACAATTTGGACCAACTACGGCTGGTCCTAAAGTGATCGTTTCTGCTTCTGTATCGATTTCAATAAAATAGCTACCAGCAGCTCCTGTAAACAAAAAGTTATTATCACCATCGTTGGCATCTTCGAAATTTGCATCGATCGTGTATCCTCTGTCTTTAAAGTAAGGAAAGTTATAGCTAGGGGAACCCCATTCTAAAGATTTATCTGTGAAAAGCCTAAAGTTTCCGCCATTATCTGGAGATAGGTTAATGTTTCCTGACCATTTTTTTCCTTGTAATAAAAGCTCAACAGGAGAATCCCATCCCCATCCAGCATCTACAGCACCAGCACCTACAACATAAAGAGCAGGAGGTAAGGCAACATCATACGGTGTGATGGAAAGTGTTATTCCGTCTGAACTTCTAAATAAATCGCCAGCAGCAGTTTTTGCAATTGCTTTAATTCTAAAATCAAAATTTAAGGCAGTTCCAGCAACGCCACTATTATCTAGAGCATATGAATTTAATTGGCCATGTGTTAAATCTATAGAGTTTTCTTGAGTTGCTCCCAACGAAAATGCATTGGCAAAGTTTGTACCTGCTTCAGCAGCCTCTAACTCATAACTTACTTCAACCGTTGAAGTTGCAATGATTTCTGGGTCTTCCCATGTAATTGTTGCGATGACCAACTCTGGATCAATATCTGAAAGTACCAAAGCATCTGCAGTATTTGGACTTGTGATAATTGGCACTTCTACAGCAAATTTAGAAACCTGAAATAAGATAGTATTAGACAATGTACTGCCCGTATTTACTCTCATGTACACGGCAGTTGCTGAAAACGACTTGACATCAGCAGCGTTTAAAACATCATTAAATGCAGCAACAGTCATCGAAAAATTATCTCTATCGGTAGTCCCTAATGATATAGGATTTGTAAATGCTGCATCTATAGACATTTCTACATTGTAAGATGCAGTAGCGTTCACTTCATCGATCCAATTGATGGTAAAAGCAGGGTTTTCTGGTACCTCAAAATTTAAAAATATATTGCTAATACCAGGAGTATTTAAAACAAATTCAGGTGCTGGATTTGTTATTGTTAAGCTTTCTTCTGCATCACACGCACCTAGCAATAAGGTAAGTGATAAAAGCAAGTAGCTTAATTTTTTTAAATAAATTTTCATTTTTTATCTTTTTAAAATTAAATTGATTTTATAAGTTTAATGGAATTAAGACATAACGACCTGTTAAATCATTAAACCAGACATCGTAATCATCTTCAACAATTACAGGAATTGCGCCTCCACCATCAGTTGCAACACCAGAAAAAGAAGTAGAACTTCCCCAATTAGCACCAGCACCTGTTACAAATTCAATATTACCTGGAATTAATCTTACATTACTTGCGTACCAGATATGACCATCAAAACCTAAAGCATTCATTGTAATATTTGCCGCACTTGAACCTTGAATTGTTAAGGAAGCCGGACTTGTGATTCCTGTTGCATCAAAAGGTTGAAAGTCAAAAGTGTTCGTAGCAAAGTCTATTGAAAATTGGTAATAACCAGCCGTTGAAATAGCATTGTTATTATTAGGAAAAGATCCAGGATCTGAGCCATCTCCAGGATTCACATCGATACTTGAGGCATCATTAGTACCCCATTGTGGTTGCCATAATCCTTTAGTTTCTAAAACTTTAAATTCTCCTGCGCCAAAATACCCTGTATAATAGAACCTATTGGTATCATTAGCGTCTCTGTATAAAGCAGGATTATTATTGTTATTATTCCAGTCTGGTGCTGTTGCATTCCCAACTAAATAATAGTCATTAAAAACATAATTAAAGTACGGATATACATTAAAAGTTAATGTGTTAGAGGCCGATTCAATTTGATTTTGAGTACCTAAAGAAGAAACGATTCTTACATATAAAGGTTTCCATTCAAAAGGATTTAAGCCTGCATTACCAGCGGAAGCATTTACTTCATTAATTGATAAAGTAATGGTTGTTCTACCGGTAGTTGTGGCAGCGATCACGGGGTCTGTAAATTCTGCATCTTTAGAGAATTCTATGGCATAGTTTATAGAGCTTTGTTGTCCATAATCCGCATCATTCCAATTTAAGGTGATTGCAGGGTTACCTGTATTTATTGGGTCTAATTCTAAATCAGTAAAGTCTAATGCTGCTAAAACAGGAGCATCTGGCTGCACTACAGTAAATAGATCAGAACTATCATCACACGCATGGAATAGCACCATGAACATACCAATGATGGTTATTGCTGAAAATCTTTTAATATTTTTCATCATTTTTAAATTATTTTTAAAATTAGTACCCTTCATTTTGAGTTAAATTTGGGTTAGAAGCTATACTTGCAGCAGGTATTGGATATAGTTTTAGATTGGCTGGTATTGCAATACCGTTAGTACCATTTCCTTTCCAAGCCCAATTGTAAGCGCCACCAGTAAATTTTCCAAATCGGATTAAATCTTGTCTTCTATGTGCTTCCCAATGTAATTCTCTTGCTCTTTCATCCAAAATAAAGTCTAAGGTAATATCTGAAACCGATAAACTATTTTGAGGGTTGTTAGCTCTTGTTCTTAAGGCATTTATATAGGAAGTAAGATCTGCAGGATTTGCACCTGAACCGCCTCTTAAATGTGCTTCTGCATACATTAAATATACATCTGCCAATCTAAATAAAGGGAAATCAGTATCTACAAAAGTTGGATCTACACCTAAATCTCCAGTAGATCTTGCATTTGAATATTTTCTTAAAATATACCCTTGATCTTGATCAGAAATATCAGTGATTTCAATATTTCTACCTTCAGAAATAATTGTATTTCTGCTATCATTATTAAAAATGCTAGCATCAAATAATTGCACAAATTGTTTTCTTAACCTTATGGCGCCTCCCCAGCCACCAGCACTTACTCCTAAAGCGGCTCCGTTGGCTTCGATACTTCCAACAGAACCATTAATCATAACGGTGGTTGGTCCATAGTTTTGGGTAGCTGCACCATCTGAAATTAAAGGAAAAATAATTTCACTTGCCGCTGAGTTTACGTCATTATCTGCCATGAAATTGTGCAAATAGTTGGTAGCCAAACTATATCCGCCAGCAATTATTTTCTTAGTATACTCTAAACATTCGGTATATTTTGGTTGTCCAATATATACTTCTGCATTTAAATATATTTTAGATAAAATCATCCAAGCAACACCTTTGTCAGCTCTTCCATGTTCATTGGCCGTAGGATTTTTTAAATCAGCCTCAATTTCTAACAATTCAGCTTCAATAAAATCAAATAACTGTGTTCTGTTATAGGCAGGAGCTTCTGCATTAATAGCGTCATTTTCAGTGGTAAAATTAGCCTGTCCAAACAAGTCCATCATATAATAATAAGACATTGCTCTTAATAATCTTGCCTCTGCTCTGTAGGTTACAATCTCTGTTCTAGTGGCATCAGAAACATTTCTTTCAGCTAACTTAGCCTCCGTTGTTTCTCTTAAGAAATTGTTTGCAAAAGCAATAGTTACATGCGTTCTACCGAACATTCCTAATATAATAGGATCATCAGCATTCCATATATTACGTTGAATTTCACGCGTACCAGGGTCATTTTCATACGACCAAATCATTTGATCTGCAGATAAAGTTTGTAGGTATAATAATACTCTACCAAACTGACTAGTTCCTGCATCCAAACCATCAATATTTGAAGAACCTGGACCGTCTACACCAGTTAAGGATAAATTACCATAAACCCCTGCTAATAATTCTTTATATGCAGTTTCTTTGGCAAAGAATTCATCACCCAACAAATCTTGATCATCTTGAGGCGTAATATCTAAATCTTTGGTACAAGAGGATATTGCTACAACCATCACAAAAAGCAAGGTTGCTATTCTGTTTGTTTTTAATATTTTTTTCATCATTAATTCTTTATTGATTAAAATTTAATGTTTGCGCCAACTAAAAGTGTTCTTGGTCTTGGGTAAATAGTATTATCGATACCATTAAAAACTTCAGGATCTAAACCCGAGTATTTTGTAAGTATAAATACGTTTTGCATACCCGCCCATAAACGAATACTACTCGATGCTAATTTTTTAATAGGTTTATTGAAAGTGTACCCTAATGTAATGTTATCCATTCTTAAAAAGGATGCATTTTCTAAATATAAGTCAGATAAAATTACATCTGAAGTTCTTTGAAAATTAGTCTCTAAAACACTTCTTGGGATATTTCCTAAAACGGCATTATCTTGCAATAAATCATACTGTGCCAAAGAAGAATTTACATTATTATAAACATAGTTTCCTATTTGAGCTCTTAAGTTAAATGCTAAATCAAAATTCTTATAATTAAAGCTAGATTGAAAACCAAGGCTTACATCTGCCTGAGGGTTTTCTTTTAAGTATCGATCTTGTGTATTGATAATTCCATCACCATTTAAATCGGTATAGGCGCCTTCAATTGGGTTTCCAGTAGTATCGTATAGTTGTTTGTAAACAAAAAATGAATTGGGAGCAAAGCCTTCTCTAAACAATTGGATAAAGTTTCCTGTACCTCCGGCAATTCCTCCAGTGGTTATATCTTGTCCTAAAGCTAATTCTTTAATCTCTCTATCTAAATAGGTTGCGTTAAAGTTAATATTCCAGTCGATATCTTCGGTTTTAAGGATATCAGCATTTACAGTAAATTCGATACCATTTACCTGTAAATCTCCAATATTTTGTAAAACTCTATTTGTAAAGTTGGTACCGTCTGCAACAGGCGCATCAGATAACAAGTCTGTTGAGTTTTTTTGGAATGCATTTATAGAACCAGTAATTTTATTATTGAATAAACCATAATCTACACCAACTTCAATAGTTGCTGTGTTTTCCCATTTTAAATTACTTCTTTCAGAAGGAATTGTAGATTGAATTGGCACACCACCAAACATATACGTTGAGCCTTGGTTTCCAAAACGATATCTATCTAAATACAAATCTCCGGCAATACCATCTTGCTGACCGTTAATTCCGTAAGATGCACGCAGTTTTAATTCAGAGATTACTTTACTATCTTTTAAGAAATCTTCATCGCTAATTCTCCAAGCTAAGGCAGCTCCACCAAAATTACCCCATCTATTTTCTGGACCAAATCTTGATGTTCCATCACGTCTGTAATTTAAAGTTAGTAAGTATTTTTCATTAAAAGTAATGTTTGTTCTTGCTAAAAAACCAATCAAAACAACGGGAGTATTTACATAGGTGGTTGCACCTTGATCATTTGGGTTTCTAATGTTTCCGGTGTCACTTCCAAACCCATCAAATGTTTGGTAAGAATAACCAGCCATTGCATCTAATTTTGTTTTTCCAAATGTATTTTTATAGTTTAAATAGCCATCCAAAGATTCATTGAGAACTTCGTTTCTATAAGCACCGTCATTACCCACAAAAATATCAGTATAACTTGCGGGGCTATCTAAAGGACTAAAAGTAGTTCCTTCACCGATAGACTTATCAAAACCAACATTTACCGTAGCGGTTAATTCTGGTAAAAAATGAAACTTATAATCAATATTTAAATTTCCATAATGTCTAAAAACATCCGATACATTTCTATTTTGTAATAAAGAAGCTACCGGGTTTCTTGTTCCGTTTTGAACAATAATTCCATTAGCATCTGTTAAAAGGTGTTGATAGAAACCACCAAAAGGAGAGGTGCTATCTAAAACAGGTTGTGTAGGATCATAGCGCAAAGCTGCCCCTATTTGACCAGCATCTGCAAATCTATTATCTTCAGAAGCTCTATTATAATTTAAGTTTACTTTTAAATGGTCATTAAAAAAGCTAGGATTCATAGATAATGAAATTGTAGCTCTATCATATTGAGACGTTAAAATATTTCCTTCAATATTGGCAAGACCAACAGATAACCTAGTTGGGATAGCACCAAAAATTTGACCTCTAGCCGATACATTATGTTGGGTAGAAACCGATTTTTGAAAAATTTCATTTTGCCAGTTTGTGTTTTCGGTTCCCAATAAACCAAGATCGCTTGGTCTTCTTGTTGCAACAAGATCTCTAAAATCATCACCATTAAAAACATTTACTCTGTTTCTAATTTCTCCAAATCCCATTTGATAATCATAATCTAAAGAATACTTAGTTCTACCTTTTTTAGTCGTAATAATAATGACACCGTTTGCACCTCTAGAACCATAAATAGAAGTTGCAGAAGCATCTTTAAGTACTGAGAAAGATTCGATATCATTTGGGTTTATACTTGCCAAAACACCTCTAGAGCCGCCAGCAGTTCCTGCCATAGGTAAACCATCTATTACAATCAAAGGATTGTTCGACGCATTTAAAGAAGAACCTCCACGAATTCTAATTTCTGAACCTGAACCTGGAGCGCCGCTTGTTGTAATATTTACCCCAGCAACACGACCACTCAATAAGTTTTCAGGAGTTACAATATTACCTTTTGTAAATTCTTTGGCAGTAATTGCTTCTACAGAACCTGTTGCATCTTTTACGGTAGTAGTACCATACCCTATAACTACAATTTCTTGCAATTGTTCTGCAGACTCATCTAAAGTAATGACCAAGTTGAAGTTATCTTTGATAACAACCTCTTTGTTGGCGTAGCCTAAATACATCAAAACTAGTGTGTCACCAGTTTTTATTTTTTCAAGCATAAAGTTTCCATCAAAATCTGTTTGTGTACCTCTCTGGGTACCTTTAAGAACTACACTAACACCCGGTAAAACTTGACCAGATGATTTTTCTTTGACGACACCTTTTACTGTTTGTTGCGCAAACATGGTAAATGATGAGGACAAAAGAATTCCAATTAATAATAATTTAAATTTTTTCATGTATAATTTGTTAAATAATAACTGTAAATTTGATTTTGATTTTACAATAAGTTTACATTCCACTTTGTAAAGATAGAAACTAATCCTTCGTTTAAAACATGACGTAAGTCACGAAATCGGTTTCGTGTTGACAACTTTATTTCTTAAAAATCATTAAATAACTAAAATAATGTAATTAAATTCGTTATTTCTTACAAAATGAAGCAAAAAATTACCATTAAGACAATTGCCAAAGAATTGGGCGTTTCTACATCTACGGTTTCAAAAGCACTAAAAGACAGCCATGAAATTAGTACAGGAACAAAAGAAAAAATTCAAGCGTATGCTAATTATTATAATTATAAACCTAACAATTTAGCCTTACAACTCCGTAATCAAAAGACAAAAGTAATTGGTGTTATTTTACCTAAAATAGTACACCATTTTTTTTCTACGGTAATTAGTGGTATTGAAGAGGGGGCTAATAAAAAAGGTTATAATATCATGGTTTGTTTTTCTAATGAATCTTACAAAAAGGAAGTAGAGACTTTGAAGGTTTTATCTAACGGAAGTGTAGATGGTTTAATTGTATCTATAGCTAATGAAACCCTTAAAAATAAGGATTTTAAGCATTTTGTGGATTTGGTTACAGAAGAAATTCCGTTAGTTTTATTTGATAGAGTTGTTGATGAAATTTTATGTGATAAAGTAGTTGTAGATGATGTTGGTGCAGGCTACAAAGCTACGAGACATTTGTTAGAGAACGGAAGAAAAAAAATAGCTTTAATTACTACTCCAAATCACGTAAATGTAGGTGCTTTAAGAAGGCAAGGTTATGAAAAAGCGCTGATTGAATCTTACATTAAAACGGATAAAAAATTGATTGTAGAAATTGATGAAAATCAAGATATTAAAAAACAGATAGAAAAAGTCTTCGAAGAGGACATTGACGGGGTTTTTGCGGTGAACGAAATTTATGCTGCAAACTCAATGAGAATAGCTAAAGAGAAAGGATTTAGCATCCCCGAAGAGATGTCTATCATAGGTTTTACAGATGGTTTAATCTCAGAATATTCATCTCCATCTATTACAACAATAGCGCAACATGGTTTTACAATGGGGCAACAAGCAGTAGAGGTTTTAATTGAAAGAATTGAAAATGAATCAGAAGTTTACAGCCCTAAAAAAATTGTGATCTCGAGTGATTTAAAGTTAAGAGAATCTACGAAACCGTCGTCGTAGATTATTTTGTTAATTTTTATCAAAATTACAAAAAATACATATCTTTGTTCCCATATTAGGATTTATCAATAAATTATATTCCACAATTTATAATAAAAGATAAGTCTAATACACTTATCGTATATTCATTAATTATATTCGATAATGGAAAAGCGTAAATTAAGCTTCTGGCAAATTTGGAACATGAGTTTCGGGTTTCTAGGAATACAAATGGGCTTTGCTCTTCAAAATGCAAATGCAAGTAGAATCTTACAAATCTTTGGAGCAGATGTTCATGAACTTTCATGGTTCTGGATCATAGCTCCCTTAATGGGCCTAATCGTTCAACCCATTATAGGGTATTATAGCGATAAAACTTGGGGGAAATTTGGTAGAAGAAAACCTTATTTTTTAATAGGTGCTATTTTAGCTTCTATTGGTTTAGTTTTAATGCCACAAGCAGATATTTTTATTGCTTTTTTACCAGCACTTTGGGTAGGAGCAGGTTTTTTAATGATTATGGATGCTTCTTTTAATATTGCTATGGAACCTTTTAGGGCTTTAGTAGGCGATAATTTAAGAACTGATCAAAGAACAGCGGGTTTTAGTATTCAAACGGCTTTAATTGGTTTTGGAGCCGTAATTGGTTCTTGGCTTCCCTACGCATTAACAAATTGGTTTGGTGTTTCTAATGAAACGTCAGCGGGTGTTGTTCCTTCAAATTTAATTTGGTCTTTTATTATAGGAGCCATTATTTTAATTATTTCTATTTTAGTTACGGTTACCACAACCAAAGAGTACTCACCAGAAGAATTAGCAAGTTTTGACAATGAATCCATAGAAAGCGAAGAAGAAAAAGAAAGTTCTAGCTTATTGGATATTGTTGACGATTTTAAAAAAATGCCAGTAACAATGCGCCAATTAAGTTGGGTGCAGTTTTTCTCATGGTTTGGTCTTTTTGGAATGTGGGTTTTTGCAACACCTGCTATTGCGCAGCATATTTATGGTTTACCGCATACAGATAGTGCTAGTACAGCTTATCAAAATGCCGGAGATTGGGTTGGAATTTTATTTGGAATTTACAATTTAGTATCCGCTTTCTATGCTTTTGCGCTGCCTTACATCGCAAAGAAACTGGGGCGCAAAAGAACACACGCAATTTCTTTAATTATTGGTGGTTTAGGATTGCTATCAATTTATATTATGCCAAATGAAAATTGGTTAATTGTATCGATGATAGGAATCGGTATTGCATGGGCAAGTATTTTAGCCATGCCTTACGCAATTTTAGCGGGTTCAATTTCTGCTAAAAAAATGGGAGTTTACATGGGGATTTTTAATTTCTTTATAGTAATACCACAGATTATCAATGCACTAATTGGTGGTCCTTTAGTAAAATACGCATACAATAATGAAGCAATTTTTGCTTTGATGATTAGTGGAGTCAGTTTCTTAATTGCTGCCGCC
>JBNMNV010000004.1:0-32389 GCA_051278125.1 Polaribacter sp.
CCTATTGAATTAAAGTACAGTTGGTCTCCAGATACCAAACAAAATTATTGGTTATTCAATTTAGGATTTTGGTTTTAACAACAAAAACCATAAAATTGAATTTATGGTTTTGTTTACTCAGTGAATGATACTTTTTTTATTGTACTTGTTTTGTGCTATAATAAAATTCTTCATACGTTTCTAATAAATTCATTAAAGCCTTTATTAAATCTTTTGTTTCCAATAAAACACTAAAATATAACGTTGTGTTTTTTGGACTAGTTTCGTCTGTTCTAATGCGAGCAACTTGTTTTTCTACAGAGATAGAAACACTTTTTAATAATTCTCTTTTTTCAATTAAAAGAGGATTTAAATCATCAAAATCTCTAGTTTTAAACACATGACTAACATTATTTAAAATATTTGAAAGCTGATTATTTATTTCTTTTAAATCTTTAATTTGTACCTTTTTTAAATTTTTATGGTTGTTATTTACGTGCTTATAACTAGCTCTAGAAATATAACTAATAGATTGTGCTGAGTCTTGTAAATAGCCTAAAACCATGATGTAAAATCTACTTGCTTGTACCGAAGTTTCATCTAAAGATTTAATAAAATAGAAAACATTGTCTTTCAATTCATCAATTTCATCATTCAGTTTTTCTACGTGTTTATCTGTTTTACGTAGTTTGTTTAAATCATGATTTGCCAAGTCATTTACAACATTTGTATATAATTTGTTAATTCTGTCTGCAACTCCAGAAATATGATCTGCACTTTCTTCAATAACACCATTAATGGTAATTAACTCGGTTCTTTCAATATGCGTTTTTCTTTTTGTTTCTTGTGATTTTTTTCTGTGCGCTATTGAATTTTTTGTGATTAAAAAAGCCACAAGAATTAATAAAATAGGAATAAAAGCAATATGTAAACTAATTAAATAAGCCACAATACCAGCGGCTACAAAAGCCACAATAGCTGTTAAAAACCAACCTCCAATAACATTTAAAACTCCTGCAACTCTATAAACTGCGCTTTCACGGCCCCAAGCTCTATCAGCTAAAGAAGTACCCATAGCAACCATAAAAGTTACATAGGTCGTAGATAAAGGTAATTTCATAGAAGTGGCTATAGAAATTAACACACTTGCCATGATAAGGTTTACAGATGCTCTTACTAAATCAAAAGCAGGCATTTCAAAGGTTTTAGCTTTTGGTAATTTTATAACAGGTTTTTCGAATTTCTTGTTGATGTAATTTTGAGTTTTTGTAGGAATTAAATAATTGACACCCACATTTAAAACCATAGCAAAACGAACAACTACTCTAGACAAATTGTTGGGTTGAAATTTTTCATGACCTTCGCCTTGTCTAGATAAATTAATTCCGGTTTCAATAACAGATTTCGCTTTAGAAGAGGTCCATAAAGTAATCACCATAATTGCTCCAGCTAATAATAAAAGCCAAATATTAGAAGGTACCTTATCGGCCAAACTTCCCATAGAAAATAATTTAGGATCTACTCCAGGAACACTACTCCAAGCTTCATAAGAGTTTAAGGCAGCAATGGGCACACCAATAAAGTTTACCAAATCATTTCCTGCAAAAGCCATTGCCAAAGAAAATGTACCAACTCCAATAATTAAGACTAAAATATTAATTTTAAATATTTTTGTTATAAAGTGAGAAAGAATGGTCCAGACTAGAAAGCTTATTCCAATGATTTCAAGCGTATTTCCCTCTAAAAATTCTTCTAAACGGTTATAAAATTGAGTTCCTTTTAACCCTTTTATAATAATAAAATAGGTAATTGCCGTAATGGCAAATCCTCCAAATAAGGAGTTTATATAAGCCGGTCTGCTTTCAAAATTAAAAGAATAAATAACTCTGGAGAAATATTGTACAATGGCACCAACCGTAAAAGCGACAATGACAGAGAGTAATATACCTAAAATTATTTCGGAGGCTGTATTGTAATTAATGTAGTTCCAAATAGCGGAAAGGCTTTCAGTATCATTTTGAGTAATTTTTATAATAGCAATAACGACTGCAGAACCCAATAATTCAAAAACAATAGAAACTGTTGTAGATGTTGGCATGCCAAGGGAATTAAAAACATCTAAGAGTAAAATATCAGTAATCATAACCGCCATAAAAATATACATGACGTCTTGAAACATAAACATCTTAGGGTTAAAGATGCCTTTTCTTGCAACTTCCATCATGCCGCTAGAAGAAATTGCGCCAAAAAAGACCCCAACACTGGCAATAATCATAATATTTCTTACAGATATAGCTTTAGAACCAATTGCTGAATTTAAGAAATTAACAGCATCATTACTTACGCCTACAACTAAATCAACAATGGCTAAAACAGCTAAAGCAATCAGCATTAAAATATAAGGATCTCCCATTTTTAGTTTTCATTTTTAAAAAAGCAAAGTTAAATACACAAGAAATTGATGGTGTTATCTTAATGTTATGAAATTTTCGCCAAATCCGGGGGTAAATTTATCATTTAAATTCATAAGAGACACTAACTTACTAAGAGAATTATGACGTGTTTATGGTTAATTTTAGTAACATTTAGTTAACAGGTGTTTAACCCAAGCATAATTTATCGCTAACATTCAGTTTACAGATGTGAACCTACCTTTGTGGTGTAAAATTTATGTTTTAAAAATGAAGAAAATTCTATTGATTACTTTATTAGCATTTAGTCAGTTGTTCACTGCCCAAGATAAAGGTACATTAAAAGGTTTATTAACCGATAAAGAAACAAATAACGAACCTTTGCCTTTTGCGAGTGTTCAAATTAAAGGCACTGCAATAGGAACCACAACAGATTTTGATGGTAACTATGCTTTTAAAGTGCCAGTAGGAAGCCATATTGTAGTTTTTAGTTTTTTAGGGTATAAAAGTGTTGAAAAAGCATTCACAATAAAAGTGGGAGAAACGATTACCCTAAATCAACTAATGTCTGCAGAAGAAGGCGTTGCCTTAGATGATATTATTATCAAAGCGTCAGCAACTAAAAATACGGCAAATGCACTTTTATTAGATCAGAAAAAAGCAACGGTCATTAAAGAAAGTATTGGATCTGTAGAATTAGCGAAACAAGGTGTTAGTGATGCTGCGGGTGCGGTTACTAAAATCTCTGGGGTTTCTAAACAAGAAGGTTCTAATAATGTATACGTGCGTGGTTTAGGAGATCGATACTTAAACACTACAATGAATGGTTTGTCTTTACCATCTAATGATGTAAATAAGAAAAATATAGACTTAACGTTATTTCCTTCGGATGTAATACAAAGTGTTTCTATTAGTAAAGCATATTCCCCAGAATTTTATGGAGATTTTGCCGCTGGTAACATCGATATTACCTCAAAGGAATATAAAGGAGATGGTTTTTTTAATGTATCTGTGGGTTCTGGAGTAAACACAAGAGCTGCCGATAAAGATTTTAGAAAAAGTGAAGGAACCGGTCAGGTAGGTTTTTACAGAAGATATGCACACAACCCTTTTGCAGTGATACTTTCTCATGGTATAGATCCAGAAAATGGTGCGGCTCCAGTAAATTTATCTATTGGTTTAAGTGGAGGTACCTCTTTTGATTTTAAAGACGACTCGCGTTTAAGTTTATTCGCTACCGCTTCTTTTCAAAACGGATATGAATACAGAGAAGGACCCGTTGTAGATTTTACAAATGTTTTTAAAGTAAGGTATCCAAACGCACAAGAATTTGAATATTCTACAGCAACCACAGTGATGGGTAATGCTATTTATAAAATTAATGAAAACCATCAATTAAAATATACGTCCATGTTTTTTAATAGCTCTTCTGATCAAGTTGGTTATTATGGCGTTAATGGTATGGGGCAAAATAGAGATGCTATTTTAGATACAGATCGAGGTTTTTATCAAATGAATGTTCAGTTTAACCAAGATTTAATTTTTGTAAACCAACTTATGGGCGAGCATAAATTTTATACTGCTGATAAAGAAGATGCAACGTATAATCTTACTTGGGGTGTTGGTTATAACAATGTATTTGCGCATGAGCCAGATAGAAAGAGAATAAGTTTAGAGAACTATCAATTCGCATTGGATGCAGATCCAACTACAAATGCCTCATTTTTTAGCAATACGGTATTTGACAATCAAAGATACTTTCAAAAAATTATTGATGAGGAAGTAAATAGTCGTATTAATTTAGAACATACTATTTCAGATAAGTTTACCCTAAATTATGGATATAACGGAAGAATTAAAACACGTGATTTTGAGAATATTCGTTACGGTTACGATTTTGAAACACCAAGATTGCAAGTTTTAGATCCAAACAATTTAGATGCTGTTTTTAACATTGAAAACTTTGGAAATGTATACAATACAGAAGTATTTAATTCAATTTCCCCAGGCAGATATGGTACAAGAAATTTTCCAGGAGCTAACGAAAACACCTATAACGGAAAGTTAACTGTTCAGGCTGGTTATCTTTCTGGAGTACTTTTGGCGAGCGAAAAACTATCGATTGTTCCTGGTATTCGTGTAGAATCTTTTAATCAAAAAATTGAGTATGAAGTTATTAACATCAACCCAAATGACCCTAAATTTAGAGAAGCTAACGAAACATTTATACTACCAAGTTTAAATATTAAATATGCATTAAACGACAATCAAAACTTACGTTTTACCTTTAGTAAAACAGTTTCTGTACCCGAGTTTAAGGAGGTTGCTCCTTTTGTGTATGAAGCTGTAAGTCAAAGAGTGGGGGGTAATCCAGATTTATTAAATGATCCCGCTTTTTCTGAAGTGTTTAATTTAGATTTAAAATACGAGTGGTTCATGGCAAGAGGTGAAATCTTATCCTTAAGTACTTTTGGTAAGCAAATTAATAACCCTGTAAACCTTGTTATTGCTAACGATGCAACAGGAACACAGCGTTATTTTAGAACAGGAGATAAAGCAACTGTTCTTGGCGTTGAATTTGAAGCTAGAAAAAACATCATTAATAATGAAGATGATGAAGCACAATTATCAGCAGGTTTTAATTTTACATATATGCATACGGAACAAGATTTAAAAGATGCAAATGGGTTATTTAGTGCAAACTTTAATAGAGATTCAGATCAACTTCAAGGAGCATCACCAATTTTATTAAACGCAAATCTTACGTATAGTCCAACGAAATTCGAAAACTTTAAACCAACGGCATCTTTAGTGTTTTCTTATTTCTCTGACAGAATCGATGCATTAGGTGCAGGTCAGCTAGGAAATATTATTGAAAAGTCAGTGCCAACTTTAGATTTTATTTGGAAGAACAAAATCGGAGAAAATATGGAAATTAACTTAAACGCAAGAAATATTTTAGACCCAAAGATTACAAGATTAAGAGAAAACACCTCTTTAGGAGATGTTATTTTATCGGAATACCAAATAGGAAGTACCATAAGCCTAGGCTTTAACTATAAATTTTAAAAATAATTAATAAATAACTGAAATTAGAAATCAAAAATTAAATATGAATAAATTAAACTTTAAAACAATGAGAAATAAATTTTTATTTGCAATGACAATTGCTGCTGCACTTTTCACTTCATGTGGAGAAGACGGAACTGCTGATATCATAATTAATGATAACAGTGTAATAAACAATACAAATAATAATGGTGATACAACGGGTGGAACTACTGGAGAAGCTATTTCATTATCGGGTAATTATACAGAAAGCTTAACTTTAGATATCGCAAACACATATACAATTACAGGACCAACTATTTTTGAAGATGGAACTACTTTAACCATTCCTGCAGGAATGACAATTAAAGCTGCTGCAACAGGAGCAAATGTGTATTTAGCAATTGCACAAGGAGCAAGAATTATTGCAGAAGGTACTTCTTCGCAACCAATTATTTTCACTTCTGGTGCTTCTACACCAAATTCTGGTGATTGGGGAGGATTAATTATGTTGGGTAAAGCACCTATAAATTCTGTCACAGGTAATGCTACTTCTACTTCAGAAATTGCAAATTTACCTTATGGTGGTGCTATTGCAGAGGATAATTCAGGAATTTTACGTTATGTAAGAGTAGAATATTCTGGAGGTAAAGCAGATGGTCAATCAGAAAATAATGGTTTTTCTTTCTACGGAGTTGGTAATACAACGATAGTAGAATACATTCAAATGTTTAAAGGTAAAGATGATGGTGTAGAGTTTTTCGGAGGTACTGTAAATGTGAGTAATGTTTCTGTAGTAGATGCTGAAGATGATTCTTTAGACTGGACAGAAGGGTATTCTGGTACCATTACAGATGCATATGTAAAACATGGAACAGAGCACGATAAAGGAATAGAAGCAGATGGTTATAACACGGATATTGGTAATAATTCTGATCCAATATTTTGGTCTAAACCAACCGTAACGAACTTAACAATTATTGGTTTGGGTTCTGGTACAGGTAACGAAGCAATTCGTTTAAGAGCAGGTACACAAGGTATCTTTACAAATATTTGGATACAAGGTTTTGCAGAAGGCTTTGATTTAGATGGTGATGCAGGTTCTAATCCTACAGGAGCAGGGGTTTTAAGTGGAGATTTAAAAGTAAACTCTGTAATTTTTGCAGATGTTACCGTACAAATGAAAAATGATACGGGATCAACTTTTACAGGAGCAGATTTCTTAACGGTAGATACAGCTTTAACAGGTACAGATTATGCAACTTGGGGTGCAGGTTGGACAAGACAATAATTATAAGAAGTAAGAAAAAGAATATTTATCTTGTAAAAGGTGGTCTAAAATTTAATTTTTAGATCATCTTTTTTTGATTTAATGTCATCTTATTCAGGGTTATTTTCATAACTAAAAGAGTCAAAAAGCACATAATTTTCTTGAGTGGTAGCTACATCACCCATATAATGCAAGTTCTCTAAACTATTATGAACTCTAAAACCAATACTACTTTTTACTTTGGTTTGTAAGGTTTTTACCAAACCATTATTGATCGTCCATTTCACTAAATAGAAACCATCAACGTCCATCAACTCCATTTTGAAATCAGAATAAGCATTCATTTTCACAGAAAAGTGACTAGAATTTGATGGTGAAAATTGCGAAACACAGTACACAATTGCCTCATCATCTTTTAGATTGATTTTTTTTCTATCGTTCCTATTCCCAGAACCAATCTCAAAATCAAATTCATATTCTTTTTTTTCATTGTGATATAAAAAGGCGCCAATACTTACTTGTTCATACAAGGGGGAATTTAGGTACAAAGATGCGCCATTTATAAACTCCTGTTGTAAACCTTTTTTTTTGCGTTCTTACTTTTATACGATCCGTTGTTTTTGCTCTGGTTGTTATTTTAAGGTGCTTGTTTTCTAAGGTATAAGACGCAGGACTTTTCCATGAATTGTTTACCCAATCTTTTTTAAATTTTTCTAAATCATCAAAATTTTCTTTAAAAGAATCACTTTCTTTCATAAATAGCGTATTGAATGAACTACAACTAGATAGCGCAATTATGCATAAAATAAGTAAGAGATTTCTTAAGTTGAGAATCATTTTTTTAGACGATTAAAATTTACTCACTAATTTAAGGGCTTGTAAAAATAGGATAAATTTAAGATCTAGGGTTTAAAAACGTTTACCGTAGTAATGGTAAAAATCATCCAATTTAGCAATACAATCATTGCCTATATGTTTTATCTAAAATCGATTTTTTCGTAGCTCAATAGCCACTAAAAGACCCCTTAATTGTAATGTATCAAAAAAAATATGGACTTTATTTAAAAGCTGCACATCTGCATCCTATTTTTTAAAGCAAGCTTTTTTAATAAATTCAAAAAGTTTATAAACGCTAACTTTTTCTTTCCTCTAAAAGCATCTTTTGCATTTGTTTTACGCTTACAGTACTTCCGTCATGACTCCATCCTGGAGGTCCAAAGACATACATTGCTTTATGATACCAATTGCTAGATTTTTTGGTGTCGCTCCAAATATCTTTGTATTCGTGGGTTAAAATAGTCCAAGGATTGTAAGAATTTGGTGCTTTTGTAACTCCATATTTAATATCAATTTCTTCATCTAACTCTTTCCATGTTCCGAAAACTCTGTCAAAAATATTTAAAAATCCGCCATGATTTTTATCCATATACTCCACATTTTTTGCGTGATGTACTTGATGCATGGTATGGGTGTTAAAAATTACATCGACAAACTTTAATTTAGGAATGTAAACGGAATGCAATTGAAATTGCCATAATGCTTCAATACCTAAACAAACCACCACCATTTCTGGAGGAAAGCCAATAGCCGGAAGCCACATATAAAAAAACGGTTTGTATAAAATAGTAAACCAACCATTACGAACTGCAGTCCCTAAATTAAAATTATCAGAGGAATGATGCACAATGTGTGCCGCCCAAAGAAAGCGTACCATATGATTTTGTCTGTGAAACCAATAATAGCTAAAATCATCTAAAAACTGACAAATAAGCCAAACATACCAAGCATACCCAAAAGATTCCCAACCCATAATATTGGTGCGAACACCTTCTACTAAAGGATTGAAAAATTCATACACATAATTAAAAATGATAATTGCCGATATTGTTTTAATTAGTGGTGCAAGAACCGCAGAACCAATGCCCATGGTTAAACTCGAAGCTAAGTCTTTCCAGTGATAAAGTTCTTTTTTTTCGGTTGTTTTACTGTACGTAAGTTCTAATAAAATGAGTCCTAAAAAACAGGGAACGCCATAGACAAGTGGGTTTGTGAAATCCATTATTTTAAATATTTTTATTGATGATTATTTTTTAACCAAATTCTAATCTCTTTTCTTAAAGATTGCTCTGGTTTTGGTAGTGGAATTGTTTTACCGAATTGCTTACTTCTATTAAATTTAGAAAATGTAATTTTTAGCTGTTTCCATTCATCCGGATACATGGCTAAAAACTTATTGAACATGCTTTGTTCAGTTTGTTTTTCTTGAAGTTTCTTGAAAATAAGTTGAAATTTTTCCTCTTGGTTTAAAAGCATCGTGTAAATATAAAAAGAAAAAAAAAGAAAAGTACTTTCGGTACCAGGCTTATTTTAAGAAATCAATAAAAATTATTTTTTATAGCTATTTTTTACATCTATGTTTTGTTTTTTTTAAGTTACTTTTCTAAAACAGTATTTACGGCATCTGTAATGTCTTTTGCTAGGGATGCAACTTGCTCAGCTGCGGTAATGTTGTCTTGTTGTCTTTGAATAACAACAGGGCTAATTTGTGTGGCAATTTCAGTAATTAATTTTTTGTATTCTTTATCAGATAGTTTAAAGTTCATTGTTTTTTGACTACAATTTACAAGATAAGGATGGTAAAGAGTTTAAATTATAATTAATTAATTGTAAACGATTCTGAATGCAACAAGACATACTTCATGGCTTTTGCTTTTAACAAACACTCTTCATATTCTTTTTCAGGAATTGATTTTGCAGTAATTGCACCACCAACAGAATACGAGATATATTTTTTCTCCTCGTTGTAGAGAATACTTCTAATCACCACATTAAAATCGAAATCGCCTTTTGGATTAAAATAACCAATAGCTCCAGAGTACAATCCGCGTTTTGTTTCTTCTAAAGTTTCTATAATTTTCATGGCAGACACCTTAGGGGCGCCCGTCATGCTTCCCATCGGAAAAGTGCTTTTGAGCACTTCTACAGGATGCGTTGTTTCTTCAATTTCAGAAACCACTGTAGAAATCATTTGATGTACTTGTTTAAATGTATAAACTTTGCACAACTCTTCAACTTTTACGGAACCTATTTTTGCAGTTTTTGATAAATCGTTTCTTACCAAATCTACAATCATTACATTTTCAGAACGTTCTTTAATATCCCTCGATAAATCGAATGCAATTTGTTGATCATCAATGGCACTTCGCAAACGTTTTGCGGTACCTTTAATAGGTTGAGAAATAATTTTTGAACCTTCTTTTTTAAGATACCTTTCTGGCGATGAACATAAGGCATATTGATGTTCCATTTTTAAGAAAGCAGCAAATGGTGGTTCTGAGATGTTGTTTAAATGTTGATACACATGAAAAGGATCAATGGTGCTATTCTCGGCATAAAATTCTTGACAAAAGTTAGCTTCATAAATATCACCTCTTTTAATATGATCTAAAACTTTGTTTATTTTCTGGTAATATTCATCTTTATGAATTCGCAGTTTTATTTTAATATCATTTTCTAAATTTTTAGACGACCCTTCTATCATTTTGGTATCACAGATTGTTTTAAAATCTTCTTCAATCTCATCATCCACCATTCTTAAATAATGAAACTCAACCGTATTCTCTTGGATAAAAAATAATTTTTGTGGTTGAAAAAAGTATAAATCGGCAAAATCTAACCCATCAAAATTGGCAGAGTAAAGTTGCTCCACATCATTTTTAACATCATAAGAAATATAGCCAAAAATATAATCTTTTGTGATTGATTGATATTCTTTTAATTTTTCAAAAGCATTGTGGTAATCCGTTTTTATAGAAGTGAATTCTTCAACAGCCAAAGCGCCATTAAAGCTAGCATATTGTTGTTTGTAGTGATTAGAATCTAACCATAGAACCGTTTCAAATTGTTGGGCCCACTGCAATAATTGACCTTTAAATTTTTGAATATTTTTAACAGGATAAGTTTTTATGGTTCTCTGCATATTGTAAGCAAAAAGACCTCACCCGTTTTAAAAAGGGGTGAGGCCTATATATGAATATTACTAATTTTAAGCATTTAATGGTTTTCCATCCCATGCCGCTTTTGCAGCTTCTTTTACCGCTTCAGAATACGTTGGGTGGCCATGACAAATTCTAGCTAAATCTTCTGCAGATGCTCTGAATTCCATGGCAACCGCAGCTTCCATAATTAAATCTGCAACACGTGCACCTACCATATGAACTCCTAAAATTTCATCTGTTTTTTTATCAGCCAAAACTTTTACAAAACCATCAATGTCTCCACTTGCACGAGATCTTCCTAAAGCACGCATCGAAAATTTACCCGCTTTATAGTCTATTTTTGCATCTTTTAATTCTTGTTCGGTTTTACCAACCGCAGCAGCTTCTGGCCACGTGTACACAATACCGGGAATTAAATTATAATCAATATGTGGTTTTTCACCGGCTAAATATTCTGCAACCACAACGCCTTCTTCTTCGGCTTTGTGTGCTAACATGGCACCTTGTACAACATCGCCAATGGCATAAATATTTTTAACATTGGTTTGCAAATGATCGTTTATAGCAACTTGCCCGCGTTCATTTACCTCCACACCAACTTTGTCTAAACCTAAACCTTCTGTATATGCTTTTCTTCCTACAGAAACCAAGCAATAATCACCAGAAAATTCTATTTCTCTATCTTTTTTATCCGTTGCTTTTACAACAATCGAATCTCCGTTTCTTTCAACCGAATTCACTTTATGACTCGTTGCAAATTTAATACCTTGTTTTTTAAACACTTTTTGCAATTCTTTAGAAACATCGGCATCCATTCCTGGAACAATCTTATCCATGTATTCTACAACGGTAACATCTGCACCCAAACGTTTGTAAACAGAGCCCAATTCTAAACCAATGACACCACCACCAATTACAATTAAATGTTTTGGCACTTCTTTTAATTTTAAAGCTTCGGTAGAGGTAATAATACGATCTTTATCGAGTTGTATAAAAGGTAAGTTTGCTGGTTTTGATCCGGTTGCGATAATAATATTAGTTCCTTCAATTATTTCTGAAGTCGCATCACTTTTTGTGATTTTTACATGAGTGGCATCTTCAAAAGAACCCATACCTTCAAAAACATCAATATTATTCTTATCCATCAAATATTTAATTCCGCCAGTGGTCGTTTCTACAACATTTGCTTTTCTTGCCACCATTTTGGTGAAGTCGAATGTTGGTTTTTCTACAGAAATTCCATGCTCTTCAAAATGATGAACAGCATCATAATAATGATGAGAAGAATCTAATAATGCTTTAGAAGGGATGCATCCAACATTTAAGCAAGTTCCGCCTAAAGTTGCGTATTTTTCTATAAGTGCTACTTTTTTTCCTAATTGTGATGCTCTAATTGCGGCAATGTATCCTCCAGGTCCTGAACCAATAACAATAATATCGTATTTCATGAGATGTTTTTAATTGAAAGTCAAACAAAAATAAGCATATTTTTAGAGAATAGTGATAGAAATTAGCAGATTTACGTTCTATATTTATTAATTTTACATTATATATTATCTTAAAATCTATCTAATGAAAATTCTTAAAAAAGTAGGAATCGTTATCATCGTTGCACTTGTAATTGCACAGTTTTTTGGTCCTGAAAAAAATGATGGAGAGTTTGATACTGTGAACGCGTTTATTGCAGAAACAAATCCGCCAAAAGAGGTCTTAAAAATTTTAAAGACTACGTGTTTCGATTGTCATTCTTCTAAGACGAACTATCCTTGGTATAATGAGATAACACCTGTTAATTTTTGGCTAGATGAGCATGTTCAAGATGGGAAAAAACATTTAAATTTTTCTGAATGGAGTTCTTATTCTTTAAAAAAGAAAGAACATAAAATGGATGAGTTACATGAAGAAGTGGAAGAAAAAGAAATGCCTTTAGACTCTTATACTTGGACCCATGAAGACGCAAACTTAACACCAGAACAAATTGAAGCAGTAGTTACTTGGGGTAAAAAAGTGCAAGCAGATTACAAAGTGAAAATGGGTGCAAAATAATTGGAACAGACTGTTTTAATTATAGGAACAGTTTGGGTAGAACCTAATTCTTCTGCTGCTGGCAGTAGAATGTTGCAGTTAATGGAGTTGTTTTTAAAACAACAATTTAAAGTAACCTTTACATCAGCATCACAAAAATCAGAGAAGGCTGCAGATTTAAAATCTTTAGGAATTGATGAGGTTTCTATTGCCCTAAATTCATCTTCTTTTGATTCGTTTATTCAATATTTAAAGCCAACAATTGTTGTTTTTGATCGGTTTATGACCGAAGAACAATTTGGTTGGCGGGTGGCAGAAAGCTGTCCAAAAGCAATCCGGATTTTAGATACAGAAGATTTACATTTTTTAAGAAAATTACGTCATCAGCAGCTAAAGAAAGGAACAAAAGCCACAAACGAAGCTTTATTAAATTCTGAGGATGCAAAAAGAGAAATTGCAGCTATTTTAAGATGCGATTTGTCTTTAATTATTTCAACCTATGAAATGGATTTGCTAAAAACTGTTTTTAAGATTGATGAAAATATTCTCTATTATTTGCCTTTTTTATTCCATAAAATTGATGAGGATCAGATTAAAAATTGGAAGCCTTTTGAAGAACGGAAACATTTTGTGTTTATTGGTAATTTCTTTCATAAACCCAATGTTGATGCCGTAATCACTCTAAAAAAAGAAGTTTGGAGCATCATTAGAAAAATGCTTCCAAAAGCAGAAATACATATTTACGGGGCGTATCTAAATCAACAAATACAACAACTAGAAAATAAGAAAGAAGGTTTTATTATTAAAGGTTATGCACAAAATTCGCAACAAGTCATCGGAAAGGCAAAAGTAGTTTTAGCACCTTTACGTTTTGGAGCCGGAATAAAAGGAAAATTAACGGAAGCTATGCTTTGCGGAACCCCCAGCGTTACCACTGCTATTGGAGCAGAAGGGATGCATAAAAACTTACTGTGGAATGGTTTTATAACAAACGATTTTAAGGAATTTGCAAGGAAAGCGGTTCAATTAAATTGTGATCAAGAAATTTGGAAGGACGTCCAAAAGAACGGAATTGAAATCATTAACAAAATCTATGATAAGGAGAAATTGAGTCCGCTTTTTATCAATCGAATGGGAGAAATTCAAGATGATTTAGAAGCGCATAGAACTCAAAATTTTTTAGGTAATTTGTTGCAAATTAAAACGTTACAAGCTACGAAGTATATGAGTAAATGGATCGAGGCTAAAAACAAGCGATAGTATAACGTCCTATTTTTGAATATTTAGTTAATTAAAATAGCCATCTATTCTATTGATAGTTGCTTTAATACCATTTATTATTTTTTACTAAAAAGTAAGCGAAAAAGAAGCAATTTATTGCAGTATTATAGGTCTAAAATGGTCTTAAAACATCGAATTATGAATTTCTTTGTTTATCGAGTACTTGAAATAGTATTTCTTTATTTATCGGTTTTGTAATGTAATCATTACACCCTGCATCGATGGCTTTTTTATTATCGCCAGATAAGGCATAGGCAGTTTGTGCAATAATTATGATGTCTGTATTAAATTCTCTTATTTTTTTGGTCGCTTCATACCCATTAAGTATTGGCATTTTAATATCCATCAATATGACATCAATATCAGGGTGCTTTTTACACAATTCAATAACTTCAACACCCGTTTTGGCATGGATCAATTCTTTCGCTATATTTTTTAAGATGGTAGAAATGTATAAATAGCTAACATAATCGTCTTCAGCAATCAAAATTTTGAGTTTATTGGAGGTCGTATCTTTGTTCGGAGCGGTGTTTTCAATTTCGTTCTTAGGCATATCTATAAGTTTTTCAGAGTTTTATTTTTTAGTGGAATGTTAAAATATAAGGTAGTACCAATTCCAACTTCAGATTCTACCCATAATTTACCTCCTAAAAGTTCTATGTAGGCTTTTGAGATTGTTAAACCCAAACCAGAACCTTCAAAAGCACGAACGTCGCTAATATCCGCTTGTGTAAATCTGTTAAAAATAGCTTTTAGCCTTTTTTTCGGAATACCAATTCCTGTGTCTTTTATAGAACAGGTAAGTAGTTTGCCTTTTTTATCAATAGTAATTTCTATGCTTCCGTAGTCGGTAAATTTTAAGGCATTTTTTATTAAATTTATGAAAACACCATTTAATTTTCGCAAATCAGAGGTAATAATAGGCTCATTTTGTGGTAACAAATTTTGAATCTTTAAAGCGATTCCTTTTTTGCTGGCTTCAGCTTTAAAAAACAAATAAAGATTTTCTATTTCTTTAGAGACATTAAACTCTGTTAGGGTCACCTCCATTTGACCTGTTTCAATTTTTGAGATATCTATAATATCATTCACCGTAGTTAACATACGGTTTCCACTCTTTTTAATAATGTCAACATATGTTTTCCTATCTTCATCGCTTATTTGAGGTTGTTGTAATAAAGAAGTAAAACCAAGAATACCATTCATAGGCGTTCTAATTTCATGACTCATATTGGCTAAAAAAGCAGATTTTAATTTATCGGATTCTTCAGCCTTTTCTTTTGCTTTTGTTAAAGCGCTCTCAATATTTTTTTGTACCGTTATATCTTGAAAAACTCCAGTTAACTTTGTCGGTTTGCCGTTGTTCATGGTTACAATACAAGTTGTTCGGACATTTACGATGCGTCCTTTTTTGGTGTATATTTCAAGTTCTAAATCATATCCTATACCCTTTTCTATGGCTTCTTCTAAAGCTTTTAAGATGATTTCTTGAGATTTTGGTAAAAAAAGCGATACACCGTCATCTACGCTTGGGGTGTGTGTTTCTGGAGAGGTGTCAAGAATGCGATAGGTTTCATCCGTCCAAAATAAATTATTGGTTATAATATCAAGTTCCCACCCTCCAACGTTAGCACTGACTTGAGAAATATTAAGCATTTTAATACTTCTTTTTAATTCAGCTTCAGTTCTTTTTATGTGTGCGATACCAATAAAACTGATTACAATACCCTCTATTTGTTTATCTTGTGTAATATAAGGTGCAATTTTTACTAAATAATAATTTCCTACCGAATCCATGACTTCCTCTTCGCTAGTATGTTGGCTGTCTAATGCTTTTTTTGAGTTGATTAAAATCGTTTCTTTTATGTTGTGACTAAAGTTAGAAGTAAAAGTGTCAATGGGCCTGCCATAATCTGACTCTTGAAGTTTAAAAAGATCTTTTAAGGAGGGTGTAAACCTTCTAATGCATAATTTAGTATCTAAAAATAAGGTGCCTATATCGCTGCTATTAAAAACATTATTAATGTCATTAGTTGATAACTGTAATTTTTTGTTAGCTTTCTGTAACTCTGAATTTGCAGTGTATAATTCTTCATTTACCGACTGCAATTCTTCATTTGTGCTTTGTAGCTCTTCATTAGAGGCTATTAACTCTTCATTAGTAGATTGCAGTTCTTCATTACTGGTCTCTAGCTCCTCAACTACATTTTGTAATTCGGTTTTGGTCGCTGTTAGCTCATTTTCTAAATATTCATGTTTTGCTTGGGAAATCTCGTCATAGGGTATGTCTTTGATTTCTAGAATGTTTTTATTAACTTTTGTATTTTTACTAAACTCTAAGACATAGGTGTCTTGTAGGTCTTTATTATCTTTGGGTTTGTATATTGTGAGATCAAATTGATATGTAAAATTTTCTTGCTGATTAATAATGTCTTTAATAGAAATATCTTTTTGTTCACTTTCTAAACGTCTAATACCATTTCTTATAATTGTAGCAATTTGTGGCTTAATATTTTTTAATAAGTTTCTTTGAAATAAACCAGCATTATGAGACAATCTATTTCCGGCATCGCCGCTAATAAAAATAATATTATATTCTTGATCAATAAAAATAGCATCTGGGCTAAACTTTGTACTTAAATATTTATGAAATACAAGTTCAGGATTTTCTTGATACTTATAGGTTTTACTGAAAGATGTTCGCTTTGGAGTTTTAAAATTAATCACACTCTCAACATTGTAAATACCCGGCTTTGATATCAGAGATTTTTCTTCATCAATATTCTGAAAAATTTTCCATTTAGGGTCTATCGTTTTAAATTTTTTCGAGAGGTTTCCTAGTGATTCGCTGTTTCCTAAAAATAAGTATCCAGATTTATTTAAAGAAAAATGAAAACGTTTCATTATTTTAGATTGCACCTTATTGTCTAAATAAATAAACAGATTACGACAGGTAATTAAATCCATTTTAATAAATGGTGGATCTAAACAAACATTGTGATTCGAGAACACAATCTTTTCTCGTATCCGTTTTGATATTTTAATTTTTGAGCCTGATTTTATAAAATATTGTTCTAAATGCTCTTTACGAATCTCGTTGACGGTATTGATATGAAATTCACCTAAACTAGCAGCATTTAGGGCTATGCTATCTATATCTGTAGCAAATATTTTAAAATCAAGATTTAGTTTTTTAGTCCTAATATAATCGGCAATTAATATGGCAATTGAATATACTTCTTCACCCGTAGAGCAACCGGCGCACCAAACACGTAACTGTTCGTTTTTATGTATAGAATTACATATGGCGGGTATAATATTGGTTTCCATCAGATGAAATGCCTCCTCATCTCTAAAAAATCGAGTAACATTAATTAAAAAATTTTGTTTTAATGCTTTTTTTTCTCCTTCATTACTTAAAAGATAGGTATGGTAGTCATGTAGTTCATCAATATTATTAATACCCATTCTTTTTTCAATACGTCTTAAAATCGTATTTCTTTTATAATCCCTGAAATCTGTGCCAGAATGCTTATAGATTGCAGTTAAGATGGATTCAATTAAGAATTCAGATGATTTCGAAGTATATTCTTTAGAAGAAAGAGATAAGCTATTGATTGGTAGTTTATGAAAAGTTTTCCCTATGTCCTCTGGGGTTAAAATAAAATCTGCATCATTGGTCGCTATGGCAGAATTTGGCATACCATCAAATTGGGCTGAATTAGGTTCTTGAACCATCACAATTCCGCCACCTTCTTTTATTGGTTTAATACCTCGAGAACCATCAGAACCAGTTCCTGAAAGTATAATTCCTATTGATTTTTCTTTATATTCTTCTCCTAACATGTGAAAAAATATATCGATAGGTAAATTAATACTGTGTTTTGGCCCTTTGTCTAAAAGATATAATTCTCTCCCTTTTACATATAAATTACTTTTTCTTTGGTTTAGATAGATGCAATTGGGCTTAATTGTTAATTTATCTTGGGCAGTATAGATTTTCATGCTTGTATGTTTGCTTAACAACTCGGGCATTAGGCTTACAAAATCTGGAGATAAATGTTGAATAATTACGAAGGCCATTCCTGTACTACTAGGAGTATGATCAAATAATTCTTTAAGTGCATTTAGTCCACCGGATGATGCACCAATACCAACAACGTGTAAGTCCGAATTACTTTTTTTCATTATTTTTTTGGAGATTAGAGGTGATGACATAAAAACACGCAATATTTATCTTAAAAATTTCTAAAATAAATAAGTAATGCTTTTTTAGTGCGTCATAAACAGAGCGTATTCCTAAAAAGAATTTATGGCAATTCCAATCGATTGAAAGCTAAAGTAAGAAAAAAATAAATTTATTAGAATTTTTTTTTAGGATAAAATATAGATTTATGTATATTAGTAAGTTATGTTTAGTTTTAAGGGTTTTTAAGTAAACAAGAAAGGGCCTTTTAAAGTTTTTTTGCTTACAATATCAGTATTTTTTCCTGAACTTTTAATCCCGTATAAATATCAAAATGACTGCCTAAATTCGTTGCTATTTCTTTTATATTTTAATACAAAATACAACCCTAACTCATGGGATGCTTTTATTTTCTATAGCATCGAAAGAAAATAGATTTTAAGTTTATAAGCCATCATTCGGAAGTCCAATTACAATAATAAGCAGAAAGAGATCGTAAAAGTTTAGAAAGATAAAAACCGACTTTTCATTTGATGAAAAGTATCTGATGAAAAATCGGTTTCTTTACAAGAAGAATTATTAGGTTAAATCAAACCAGCTCTTCTTAAGAGTGCATCTGGTTTAGGTTCTTGTCCTCTAAAACGTTTGTATAATTCCATTGGTTTTTCTGTACCACCTTTTGATAATACATGTTCTTTAAATTTAGAGGCAACTTCTTGATTAAAAATTCCTTTCTCTAAAAAGTATTCAAAAGCATCAGCATCTAAAACTTCTGCCCACTTATAGGAGTAATAACCAGCAGAATAGCCTCCTTGAAAAATATGGGAAAAAGCGGTGCTCATGCAATTGTCTAAAACATCAGGATAGAGTTTAGTATCTGCAAAAGCTTTGGTTTCAAATTCTTTTATAGATTTTATGTTTGATGGATTTTGAGAATGCCAGCTCATGTCTAACAACCCAAAACTTAATTGGCGTAACGTTTGCATGCCTTCATGAAAACTAGCAGATTCTTTAATTTTTTCAACATATTTCATTGGGATGATCTCACCGGTTTCATAATGTTTGGCAAACAGTTCTAACGCTTCTTTTTCATAACACCAGTTTTCTAAAACCTGACTTGGTAATTCAACAAAATCCCAAGAAACAGAAGTTCCAGATAAGCTGTTGTAAGTTGTTTTTGCTAACATTCCGTGTAGTGCATGACCAAACTCATGAAACAAGGTGGTAACTTCGTTAAAGGTTAATAAAGAGGGTTTGGTTGCTGTAGGTTTTGTAAAATTGCAAACTATGGAAACATGAGGTCTTTCATCAACATTATTTTTAATTTGTTGCGATTTATAACTCGTCATCCAAGCACCATTTCTTTTTCCTTTCCTCGGATGAAAATCAGCATAAAAAACCGATATAAAATTGTTTTCTGAATCTGTTACGTGATAGGTTTTTACATCTTCATGATATTTGTCTACGGTAGTAACTTCTTCAAACTTTAAATGATACAAACGATTTGAAATTTCAAAAACACCAGCAATAACATTTTCTAATTTAAAATAAGGCTTTAAAATTTCTTGGTCTAAATCGAAGATTTCTTTTTTTAATTTTTCTGAATAATAAGCGCCATCCCATTTTTGAAGTTGGTCGATAGCATCTAATTTTTTTGCGTAATTTTCTAAATTTTTAAATTCGCGTTGCGCAGCAGGCTTTGCTTTTTCTAGTAAATTATTAGAAAATTCAATAACTTTTTCTGGGTTTTCTGCCATTCTTTCTTCTAAAACAAAATGCGCATGCGTTTTATATCCTAATAAATTGGCTCTTTGATGGCGGAGTCTTACAATTTCTAAAACTATTTTTTCATTGTTAAATTCGTTGTCTTGAAATGCTTTTTTACCCGCAGCAATGGCCATTTTTTTTCGCAACTCTCGATTGTCTGCATAGGTTAAAAACGGAATGTAACTTGGGTAATCTAATGTAAAAATATACCCTTCTTTTTCTTTTGATTTAGCAACTTCTGCAGCGGCTTCTTTTTCAGATTCGGGTAAGCCAGATAGCTCTTTTTCATCGGTGATATGCATTTCAAAAGCGTTGGTTTCTGCTAAGACATTTTCTCCGAATTTTAATGATAATTTAGAAAGTTTGGCATCTATCTCGCGTAGTTTATTTTTATCATCATCCTTTAAATTCGCACCATTTCTTGTAAAACCTTTGTATTGTTTTTCTAACAACATGCTTTGCTCAGCAGTTAAATCTAGCGTTTCTTTGCTATCAAAAACAGCTTTTACTCTTGTAAATAAGGCTTCATTTAGGGTGATGTCATTTCTGAATTCACTTAACCAAGGTGATATTTCTTGGGCAATTTTCTGAATTGCATCATTGGTTTCGGCAGCATTTAAATTGAAAAAAATACTCGTAATTCTGTTGAGCTTTTCACCTGTAAAATCTAAAGCAACCGTGGTGTTTTCAAAACTAGGGGTATCAGAATTCTGCACAATTTCAGCAATTTCTAATTTTGCCATTTCAATTCCTTTTTGAATTGCAGGTATAAAGTGTTCCGTTTTTATTTTTGAAAACGGAGCCGTATTAAAATCTTGTAAAAGTGGATTCATTCTATTAAGTTCTGAGTTTAAAGTTTTGAATTCAATATTTAATCTATTGAATTATAATTTTTTTAGTTTTTTATCCTGCAAATTTAGGTCACAAATCCATGAATATTTGTAAAATAGTTCACAAAAAAGAATTTCTATAATCTGTAAATTGCTTCTAAATAATTTATGTTTGAGCGCAGTTAAGACCTTTAATTGAACCTCACTAATACACTCGCGTAGACATCTTTATTTTCTTACGCGCTTAGAGGCTTGCTCTACCTTTAGCTTTAAGCCTTCTTTGTAGGTTATGATTTTGTCTAAAACACATTGGTCGGAAGTTCCGATAATTTGAGCGGCTAAAATTCCTGCATTTTTTGCACCATCTAAAGCTACAGTTGCCACAGGAACGCCCCCTGGCATTTGTAAAATAGATAAAACAGAATCCCAACCATCAATAGAATTTCTGCTTTTTACAGGAACTCCAATAACTGGCAACGGACTCATACTTGCTACCATACCTGGTAAATGAGCGGCACCACCTGCGCCAGCAATAATTACTTTGATGCCTCGTAAATGAGCATTTTTAGCATATTCAACTAATTTTTCGGGTGTTCTGTGTGCAGAAACAATATCAACTTCTATTTGAATGTCAAAACTTTCTAAAATGTCAATAGCTTCTTGCATTATTGGAAGATCTGAATCGCTTCCCATTATTATTCCTATCATACTATTATTTTTTTATTTCTTTTGAAGAGAAATTTTAAATTTGTTTTTGAACTACAGAGTAAAATTCGGTAGTTCATTTTTATATTTTAAGTACGTGCAAATTTTGCACATACTGAGTTTTCTATAATTTTGAACTGTTGCATTTTTTGCACTAGTTCAAATTTATTTAGAAATTACTCTAATCGTTTCTTTCACTTTTTGCGCTATTTCTCTAGCGGTATCAATATCAGCATTTACAATTGTAACATGCCCCATTTTACGAAAAGGACGTGTTTCTTTCTTCCCATAAATATGCGGTGTTACTCCGTCAATCTTTAAGATGTCGTTTAAATTTTCGTAAACCACATCACCAGAAAACCCTTCTTCACCGACTAAATTCACCATAATTCCTGCAACTTTACTGTCTGTATTTCCTAGCGGAAGATTTAAAACAGCCCGTAAATGTTGCTCAAATTGATTGGTATAACTTGCTTCAATAGAATAATGACCTGAATTGTGGGGTCTTGGCGCTACTTCATTGACCAAAATTTCATCATCTACGGTTTGAAACATTTCTACAGCCAATAAACCTACAAAATTTAAGGTACTCACTACTTTTAAGGCCAATTCTCGTGCTTTTTCAGCAACTTTAAAGTCGATTCTTGCCGGGCAAATTACATATTCCACTTGATTGGCTTCCGGATGAAATTCCATTTCTACAACAGGATAGGTTGTAGTTTCGCCACTTGTATTTCTTGCCACAATGACAGCTAATTCGTTTTTAAAAGGAATTAATTTCTCGGTAATGCATTCCACATTAGGCAAGCTGTTTAAATCTTCAATATTTCTAACAATTTTTACCCCATTGCCGTCATAACCAAAGCGAGCCGCTTTCCAAACAAAAGGAAAATTGATGATATCGTTTTCATAAGAATGTTTCAATTCTTCTAAATAGGCATAATGAGAAAACGCTGCCGTGGGTATTTGGTGATCTACATAAAAATTTTTCTGTCTGGCTTTGCTTTGAATAATGCGTAAATCTTTGGGTTTCGGATAAATCGTTAAACCTTCTTCCTCCAAGTCATCTAAGGCGTCTAAGTTTACATTTTCTATTTCTATGGTTAAAAGGTTCACGGTTTTACCAAAGTTGTAAACGGCATCATAATCTAATAAATCGCCCACCACAAAAGTGTTGCAAATTTCTGCACAAGGAGCATTTTTATTGCTATCTAAAATTGAAGTATGAATGTCAAATTTTTGAGTTTCTGCCAAGAGCATTCTTCCCAATTGACCACCACCTAAAATACCTAATTTAAAATCTGAAGAAAAATAATTTATCACGTTGTAAAGTTTTGTAGTTCACAAAAATAATCATCTAAATAACAAGAAGCTACTAAAAATTGCTGATTCGAATTGAGTTGCCAATTTTCACAGCATTGTATTCTACCGCAGGGCATATAAACCCTTCCGTTTGAGGCTGTCCACCAATTCCTACACCCAAACCATATTCACTTCCATCACAGGTGCATTTCAAAATATTAGGTCTATTAATTTCATCATAAACCATCGGGGAATTGCAATCGTTCACTGGGCATATTTTGTCATAAGCAAGAAACCTATCTAAACCAGCATTCATAATTAAAATTCCTTTGTATCCGCCATCTATTTCTACACTGCCAACAGTTAAAATTGCATTAAACTCAGGGTTTTCTAAGGATCTAGTAATAGAGAAAGAAATGGGTCGAATACAATTCTCTGGAAGATTATTTTCTGCACAGCTGTAAATTGATATGAATGAAATAAACAGCATGATTTTTTTAAACATAAGACATTGGGTTTTTACTAAAACGAGTACAAGTTACAATTATTTTGTACATTTGTAATCTAATCTCATTCCTGTGAAGGTAATGGGATTTTTTAAATTAAAAAACGATGAGCGATATATCTTATTATTCACCAGAAGGATTAAAGAAATTGAAAGATGAATTGGTGCAACTTGAGCAAGTTGAACGACCAAGAGTAACCCAAGAAATTGCCGATGCAAGAGATAAAGGCGATTTGAGTGAAAACGCAGAATACCATGCTGCAAAAGAAGAACAATCTCATTTAGAGTTTAAGATTGCGAAATTGAAAAATGTGATTTCGAATGCGCGTATTTTAGATGAAAGCCAATTAGATACGTCAAAAATATTGATTCATTCTAAAGTAAAAATAAAAAATGCTGCAAATGGAATGGAGTTTTCCTACCTTTTGGTTGCCGATTCTGAAACGGATGTTCGGAATGGTAAATTGTCTGTAAACTCGCCAATTGGCAAAGGTTTATTGGGTAAAAAAGTGGGTGATGTAGCAGAAATTCAAGTTCCAAACGGAATTATGAAATTTGAGGTTGTAGCGATTTCGAGATAAAAATAGTTTTTTGCTTTTGGCAATGAACCTCTAGCAATTAGCCAAAAGCGAATAACTAAAAGTAAAAAAATGAGCATATTCACAAAAATAATTACAGGAGAAATACCAAGTTACAAAGTAGCCGAAGATGATGATTTTATTGCTTTTTTAGACATCAATCCAAATACAAAAGGACATACGTTAGTGGTTCCTAAAAAAGAAGAAAATAAGATTTTTGATTTATCAACAGAAGCTTACAGCTCCTTAATGGATTTTTCATACAGAGTTGCAAAAGCACTCGAAAAAGTAGTTCCTTGTCAACGAATAGGAATGAGCGTTATCGGGTTAGAAGTGCCACATGTTCATGTGCATTTGGTACCGACCAATGTGATGTCTGATATGCAATTTACGCATAAAGTAAAATTATCAAAGGATGAATTTGTTGCTATAGCTGCAAGTATTGCTGATAATTTTGAATGATGAAAAAGTGAGTTAAGGTTATTTTAGCTTGGGGTTTCGCTATGTATGTTATGATGGTTTTCATCTTTCCTTATTTAGGAGAAAAATTTTGAAAAATAAAGAATTTCTTGAAACGAACTCTCCTCGAGGCAGCCCCATAGAGCTATTTCGCTCGTTTCATACTCAATCAAGTTGAGCACAAGCTTTGACCTAAAAAGGTCAAAAACCAAAATTCTATTATTTAGATTCCCGTTACCCAATCTAGTTGAGCATAAATTTCACGGGAATGACAATTTCAACGGAAACCCAGAAGCAGAGCATCGAGGAATTCTTTTAGATTAAACTTTATCCAAAGAAATTTCAAAAGTAGTTCCTTTGCCAATTTCAGATTTTTTCACAAATATTTTTCCGTTATGGTAATCGGCTATAATACGTTTTGAGAGCGATAAACCTAATCCCCAACCGCGTTTTTTGGTTGTAAAACCGGGTGTAAAAATCCGTTTGAATAATTTTTTAGGCATTCCTTTGCCCGTATCAGAAATTGTAATTTCTACCTTTTTTTGATTACTTGTAATATTTACGGTTAATTCACCTTTTCCTAACATAGCATCAATAGCATTTTTGATGAGGTTTTCTATCACCCAACCAAATAGTTCTTTATTTAGGTTTGTGTGCAGTTCATCATCCGTAGTAAAAAATGAAAACGAAATCTGTTTAGAACTTCTAGACTCGAAATAATCGAAAGCTTGCTTTGTGAGTACTACAATATTTTCTTTTTTGAGTTCTGGTTTAGAGCCAATTTTTGAAAATCGATCGGCAATAACATTTAATCGATGAACGTCTTTTTCTATTTCTTCGATATAGGTTTCATCTACTTTTTCCATTTTTAAGATGGCAATCCAACCTAATAAAGAAGACAAAGGTGTGCCTATTTGATGGGCAGTTTCTTTTGCCATTCCGGTCCAAAGTTGATTTGTTTCTGCTGCTTTGTTAGAACTGTAAAACAAATAGACAACCGATACAAACAGCACTAAAATTAAGATTAAAGCTAATGGGTAATAGGTGAGTTTGTTAAGTAAATCAGAATCTTTATAATAAATATATTGTTTGTTCTTTCCTTTATAACTTACCTCTATCGGAGCGTTTTCAGACTTCATATCTAGCAATTCATTTTTTAGATATGCGGGGTCTAAAGATTTCACAGAATCTAAATTTTGATAATTTAAAATTTCACCTTTTTCATCAACTAAAATCATGGGAATGCTATGATTATTCTCAATGACCATTAATGATAAATCTACATTTGCTTCTAAATTTTCGTTATTTCCTATTTCCTTTTGAGCAGTAGCTAAAATTTGCATTTTTATACGTTCTTCTTGCTTAAATTTTTGAAAGAAGGTATAGGTATTCCATAGAATTGATGTTACAATTACAAAAGAAATAAAAATAGTAACGCGCTTAAAAAACAGTAAATTCGAAAAATTTTTCATCAAAACAAAGATAAGGTTTCCTGTATATAACTCATTTCAAGATTTGATAGTATCTTTACAAGTATAAAAATTATTAGTCTTTTAGTGCACTGATAAGAAGACATTCATTTAAATTTATTGATTATGCTTTCTATAGATCCCAAAGAAATATCAACAGGCAAACTACATGGTTATCTTCTAGGAGCCGTAGCGCCAAGACCAATTGCTTTTGCAAGTACTATGGATGCTGATGGAAATCCTAATTTATCGCCATTTAGTTTTTTTAATGTGTTTGGCTCAAATCCGCCAATTATGATTTTCTCTCCTGCCAGAAGAGTGCGAGATAATACTACTAAGCATACGTTAGAAAATGCCTTGGCAACTAAAGAAGTGGTCATTAATGTAGTAAATTATGCGATTGTTCAGCAAATGTCGTTGAGTTCTACAGAGTATCCTGCAGGTGTTAATGAGTTTGAAAAGGCAGGGTTTACGATGTTAAAATCAGATATAATACAACCCTTTAGAGTTGCGGAATCTCCTGTGCAATTTGAATGTAAGGTAAAGGATGTGATTTTTACAGGTGATGAAGGAGGCGCAGGAAATTTAATTGTTTGTGAAGTTGTAAAAATTCATATTGCAGATAATGTTTTAGATGAAAATGGAGCAATAGATCAGCATAAAATTGATTTGGTAGCAAGAGCAGGCGGAAGTTATTATTCAAGAGCTAGAGATGGCTTTTTTGAGATTCCGAAACCAATTTCTACGTTAGGAATTGGAGTGGATGTAATTCCTTTAGAAATTAGAAATAGTCACATTTTAACGGGGAACAATTTGGGGATGTTAGGGAATGTAGAGCAACTGCCTACTGAAGCCACTGTTAATAACTTTGGAAAAGAACATCCGCAATTTATTGGGTTAGAAACTTCAAAAAAACATACATTTGCCCAAGAGTTTTTAAAAAAGAATGATGTAGAAAGTGCGTGGAAAGTACTTTTATTAAAATAAATATTATGGAAGTTATAGGTAAAGTAAAATTGATTGGAGAGCTGCAAACATTCGGTGCAAACGGATTTAGAAAAAGAGAATTGGTTGTAACGACAGATGAGCAATATCCGCAGATGATTATGATTGAATTTGTACAAGACAAAACAGATTTATTGAATAATTATAAAGAGGGTCAAGACGTAAAAGTTTCTATTAATTTAAGAGGCAGAGAATGGATTAATCCACAAGGTGAAGCTAAATATTTTAACTCTGTACAAGGTTGGAGAATAGAGAGTTTGTCTCAAGGGCCACAAGCACAAAATTTACCACCTGTAGATCAATTTGATCCTGCATCTAAAGTTTCTGATGAAGAGCCAGACGATTTACCATTTTAAAAAATAAGACAGGAGTTTTTAGAGTCTATCCTTATAAAAAAGAGTGTAATTTTAAAAAATTACACTCTTTTTTGTTTCTTATAATTTGCATTCAATTTGTATTCAAATGCCTTATTTCTAAAAAATTTTTGTATTCTGTTTTAGTACTTGCATCAAAATAGACAAGTATGTATGCGATAAAAAAAAAGTTTATTTCTTTTTAGCAGGCATAGGGCCACGTAAATGAATAATTAAACCATTTAGAAAATTGCGTAGAAATTGGTCTCCACATTCTATATACTTCGGATGCTCTTCTGCTCTAAAAATGGCACCTAATTCACCTTTGGTTACTTTAAAATCAACCAAAGCACAAATATCAATAATATCAGTGTCCCTTAATTTGTGTGCAACGCGTAATTTTTTAAAAATGTCATTATTTGTTAATCCCATAAGGCAAAGGTACTTATTTTTAAGATTGATTTAATCTACTACTTGAAAAATAGCCCAAGCATACGCGGCAAAACGTAAAAAACGAAATAAACCAAAGAAAACCACATTTCTAAAAGGATATTTAATCATACCTGCAGCCAAGCAAGCAATTGAGAAGGGTAGTGGTAATAGTGCACCCACTAAAATTAAGAAACCACCCCATTTCTTTGTGTTTTTTAGGTTTGCAGCCATTTTTACTTCTAGGTAATTCTTTACAGATTCTATTTTTAAGGTTAGTTTACCAAGAAAATAGGAAAGCAAACCTCCTGAGTAGGATAGTGTTGCTAAAATAGATAAATTGATAATCGGATGCGTTGTTTTTTTAGACCAAGCGATAAAAATTTCTGGAGGAATTAACCCAAGTAATGATTCCGAAGTAAAAAATGTAATTAATACGCCAATCGTAGAAAAAGTTTCTGTAATGTTTTCTAGGCCTTCATTAATATCGTAGACGTATTTGTTAAAGAAATATAAAGCAATAACGACCCCAACGATAGGTAAAAAAGCTTTTTTCACACTTTCCCAAACAAATAAATAAAAGCCAGTTCTCCCATAATAGACATGGAGTCTTTTGCCTATAAATGCAGTGTTTTTTTTTCTTTTTTTTCGCTTTTCTTCCAAGAAATTCGTTGTTTTAATAACAATACAAAAATAAGAACAAATTCCTGATAAATGGCTTTATGAGTTTAGATTAACTTTTTTTTAAAAGATTTATTAAATTCGCACTAAAAAGAGGCTATATCATGATCTGGCTAAATGATAACATAGAATTTCCAAAGTACAATTTTACAACGAAAGATGGCATTATAGCTTTAGGTGGAGATTTATCTGAAGAAAGATTAGTGTATGCCTATAAAAACGGAATTTTTCCATGGTTTTCTGAAGGTGATCCCATAGTTTGGTATTGTCCTTTTGTCAGAATGGTGTTGTTTCCTGGTAATTTGAAAGTATCAAAATCGATGCGGAAAATTATCCATAAAAACGAGTTCAAAATTACAGAAAACACCGCTTTTGAAGAAGTAATTTACAATTGTAAAAACATAGACAGAAATGATGGTTTTGGAACTTGGATTACTGATGATATGGAGCAAGCCTACATCAACCTATATAAAAAAGGAGTTGCAAAATCCATTGAAGTTTGGTTGGACAACCAATTGGTAGGAGGTTTATACGGAGTAGAAGTTAACCATATTTTCTGCGGGGAAAGCATGTTTAGTAAAGTGTCAAATGCTTCTAAATTGGCCTTTATTCATTTGGTAAAAAGCAAGAATTACAAATTGATCGATTGCCAAGTTTATAATGAACATTTAGCGAGTTTAGGAGCTAAAGAAATTGATAGAGATTTGTTTTTGGAGATTTTGAAAGGGTGAGTTTAGTTTTTTCTGGACTATTTGTGCTAGGATAATTGCGTTTTAAACAACTTAACTTTCTAAGGAGATTATTATAGAAAGTCAGTTAGGACTTTTATAAATAGGCCTAGCACAAAATAGTATTGTTTTTTGCGTGTTCTAGTCAGTTTTTATTTGAGTTGTTTTGTTTGATATATTCGCTTACTTTTTATAAAAAAAACCCAAATCCTGTTAGAACGCCAAAATCATCAACAATTTTGAATGGATGCAATGTAATTTAAAGGGATGATATGATTAGTTATCAAGGTTAGGTTTTTTTGTTGAGAGTCTTTAGAAAAAATATTCTTTTGAATCAAAAAAAAATAATTTTTGAGCTTGTCAAATCATCTTTACAAATTCCGAAAACACTTTTTTATGAAGTTCTAAATCCATGTTAGGAGAAAGAGAAGCCCTCACAATATAATCTTTATCGCCTTCTTTTGTGGTTCCTTGCGTTGATGTGGCAGGAATTGTCCAATAACATCCTTTTAATTGTCCGTAGCTTACACAGAATTTACTTTCATTAGGAATTTTTGTAATCATTAAGTTGATTAATTTCAAATTCAAAGCTCTTTTATAAGTCTCTTTTTCTTCGTCACTGTTACCTTTCGTTGGTAAATCTAAAGAAAAAACAGAAGGTGTAAACTGTTGTTTTGCCAATTCTTCTGAAACAAAATTAATTTTTGCTGTTGGTAAAGTCTCATGAATAAAATTTACAAATTCTCGTGTATTTTTATAAGCATCCACAATTCTTTGATTCATAGAAGGCAATTGTTTTGCCAATATTTCCATTTGAAGAGCTGTTGCTTTATTATCACAAAGTTCTAAATGGATTTCTATTTTGTCCATTAAAGCGGCAGTTTTATTATTTCCTACACAATAACCGGCAGTACATTGTCCGCCACTCGGAAATTTTGAGCCACTCGCATACGAAATAGTTCTAATGCTTGATAGAATTTTGCCTTCCCCTAAAAAGTGAACATTAGGACAAAATGTTTGATCTAAAATAAAAACAGGATCAATCGCAGTTTCTCCATTTGAAGTTGCACGTTTTTTGCTTAAAACATTTTGTAAAGCGATAAGATTCGGAACTTCAACTCTTGGATTTGTAGGGATTTCTGCAATAATATATGGAACAGCATCTTCAATCGCAATTTTAGCTAAAATAGTATCAATACTTTGTACCATATTATTTTCTCCATCCACAGGTAAATCTACGACTTCAACATTTTTAAGACACTTAGCAACACGTCTTGCCTGGTCATTTGTACCACCATAACAGTTTGGCGGAACAATAAATTTAATCGCTTTTCCTTTATGATTTTCTTGTGCGTCATGAATTAAACCCATCATAATTGCATACTGAATTGATAATCCGCAGGAAGCAACTAAAGGTTTTAAAGTAGTACCGGTAATTTCTTTAATGGAGTTTAAAACATTTTTTTTGTTGGCCTCAGTAGCACTTTTTTGATGCTCAAAAGAAGATTTTTTTATGATAGATTTTAAAGCAATCAGTGAATTGGCAGGCGTCATGGCAATCGTCTCTCTTCTTCTTACATGTTGAATGTCTGAAATATAATTTTCATTTTTTATTCCGTTTATCAATAAAACACTTCCTAATTCTGGTGTAATTTGGATGAAAAAATCAATATTTGGATGAATATCGAAGTTAGAAATTGTTCCTTTTTGTGAAATAAAGATAGTACTTCCATCAAATTTAAAAATATCTTTTATTGAATTAACCTTTTTGAATTCAAAATGATAACCATAAATATTTCTGACAATTTCAGCGTCAAAAAAGTCTGATATTTCTTCAGTATAAATAATTTGGGTGTTTTTCTGTGCTAATAAATTCTTTCTTAAAATTGCTAAAATAGGCATCGTTTTTGAAGAAAAACTGATGACATTTTCTGATTTCTGCTTATTTAATTTGGCAATTACCCATTCTATGATACAAGATAACGGATGTCCTAAACGAATGTAATCATATGCAGTTGGTAATTTATTGAGTGCAGATACTTCGGAATTATTGTGCTGGAATAAGCTTTCTAGTTGATGTAAAAATTGAGTTTTCGCTAATTTTTCGTCGTAAATATCTAATCTATGAGTTGTTAGGTTAAGCCAATCTGTGGGCATATTTTCTAACATCTCTTTTACGTACTCTAGTATCTTATTTTCTTGCATAATTCCTACTTTTAAATATGATTCAAAGATACAATAACTAGATTTTTTTAAAGTTCAGAAACAAGATAATTTATTTATGCTCTAATTTAGAAAACAAACTATCAGTAGCTTTTAAATATCTAGGTTTGCTAATTTCTGCGATCCATTTTTTAGAAAGATATTCGCTATTTTGAATTCTAGAATCTACTTGCTGAAACGTTAAATTATGAATCCACATGGGTTGAGATGGCCAATTTACGTTGATGTAACTAAACGCTTTTACAACATCTTGGTTTTTATCAATCACCTTAAAAAAAGGAGTAAACCATTTATTCCAAGCCTTTTTAGCTATTTTTTCTTTAGACAAATCTGCATTAAAATAAAGATTTCCTTCTTGAAAAACGGGAGTTGCTTCTGCTATAAAAACAGGTTTTTTATGTTTTCTAGCAAAAGTGATCATTTCTTCATCAGGATTTCCGAAATAAGAATATCCACACCAATCTACAAAATCATCTCCAGGATACCAATCTTCTAAAATTTCTTGATTAGAACCAGTGCCTTTAGATTGCCAAACAAAGGCTACGTTATTAACATTTATATCTCTAAATATTCTATGAATGCGTTTCCAAGCTTTTAAAAAATATTTCTTTTCGTAATCGTTCCAATCCCAACCATCAAATTCATAGCCAATTCTTAAAAAAACGGGTCTTTTTATTTCTTTTATCCAATTTCCAAATTCAATAATTAGTTCATCATTTTTTCCTTTAGCAATACTTTTTTCAGCATTTACCAAAGACAAACCTATTGAAATCATACTGTTTTTAAATTTAGGGTCATCGATATAATATTGCGCACAAGTATCTCCTGCTCCCCAATTTGCTTTGGTTTTTATGCCGTCTAAACCTTTAAAATTATATCCAAAAGATGTACCTCCAGACGATAAATTTGTATACACGGTTGCACCTGCTGGAATTTCAAAAGTATCTGCATAGCCTTCGTTATAATTTTTTAGACCACCAATAGCTTCTAGATCTTGACCAATAAAAAATAAGCATTCTCCGTCTTTAGGCTCAAATTTATTAAGTTTCATTTTTTTATGGGTTGGTTTAGATGATTTTTTTACCGAAGTATAATTTATGGAAAGTAAAATAAGTAGAAAGAGTGTGAAATGAGTTTTCAGGGTGCAAAAAAGTTTA
>JBNMNV010000005.1:0-31904 GCA_051278125.1 Polaribacter sp.
AGTAATACTACAAAGCTTTTTCCTTTAAAATTTAATTTTGGTAATTGTATTTTCATATTACTAGATATTATATTTCCTTTAAACCACCAATAATAGTGCTGGTTTAGTTCTTTTTTAATTAAATGTAAAACGCGAGCTATTTTTTTATTAAACCTTTTATGTTAAAAAAGGCATACAAATGTAATTAAACCTCGGTCTTTTTCACAACTAATAACGCGCTAAATTTATTAAAATTATAGGCAATTGATAAAAAAAAACAAAAGATGTACTTACACATGTTGCTCAATGAAGTATTAAATTAAGATTAGCTTAAGAAATTTATAAGAATAATCCTTGAATAAGGTTTTATTTGAAGGTTACCCCGATAATATTAAATAATTAGGAAGAAACAGCAAGCGGGAAACCCCTAAATTGTTTTACAAAACAATTTAGGACAAGAATTTTAAAATTGAAAATCGATACTTTACCTATGAATTAACTAAAGAAAAAGGATTAAAAACGCTAAAAATCAATTAATTTTTTGGAGCAAAAAAAGTTAGTTCTGAAAAGTATTCGTTTAATGTCTATTTTCCTAAATCCGTTTTCATCCATCAGAATTTTAAAGCCTACCGAATGCATAAACTAAACCTGCTACCATTTGAGTATGTGGTGTCATAGAAACTGAACTCTCAGGAATATGCTTGTAAATAATTCTTCCTGTCAAGCCAAACCTGTCTGAAATCCATAGCGTGCCTCCTCCCATAAAATTTAAGCTTGTAGCATTTATTGTATTTGGAGTATTATTGACACCACCGACAAAACCTAAACCAACCCCTCCAAAGGTTTGAATTCCTAAAAACAATCTTGGTAGATTAAATCTCAAATAAGTATCAAAAGAAGTATATTGAAATCGATTAAACTTTTTTGAAGGCTCAACGAAAGGCAAGGTTAAAAAGAAATCTATATAAAGCTTATTAGAAAGATGTCTACTAACTTCAAAAACCGGCGCTTGATAATTCCATTCACCAACTATTTCAAAGTATTGGTCACTAAAGCTCACTAAAGAACCACTTACACCTACCTTCCATTTTCCTCTTTCAGTTTGGGCAACAAAATTAAATGTAAAAATAAAAAAACTTAAAACTATTATTTTTAATATGACTCTCATTACACTCCTTAAAGCAACTTTTATATGTATATTTTCACACTACGTAAATATATTATATTTTATAACAAAAGAAGATTATATTTTATCTTTTATGTAATTAGATTAATACATTTGCAAAAAATAATTTAAATTGAGTAAGCAGTATATTGTAAATCAATATCAAAAATCTGTGTATATTTCGCAGATAAACAAAGCACTTGAACAAAAGAAAAACCATTTTCAAATATCGAACTTGGTTGGGTCATCATTGTCTTTTGCAATTTCTGAAACCTTTAAACAAGCAGACAAACCTTACCTTTTAATATTTAATGATAAAGAAGAAGCTGCGTATTATTTAAATGATTTAGAACAACTTTTAGGGGATAAAAATGTGCTTTTTTATCCAGGTTCTTATAGAAGACCTTATCAAATAGAAGAAACAGATAACGCCAACGTTTTACTAAGAGCAGAAGTCTTAAACAGAATCAATTCGAGAAAAAAACCTGCCGTCATTGTTACGTATCCAACTGCTTTATTTGAAAAAGTAGTAACAAAAAAAGAACTAGATAAAAATACCTTAAAAATTGCGCTTGGCGAAAATTTATCTTTAGATTTTGTGAACGAAGTTTTATTCGAATATAAATTTAAACGTGTAGATTTTGTTACAGAACCAGGAGATTTTTCAGTAAGAGGCGGAATTATAGATGTTTTCTCTTTTGCCAATGATGAACCTTACAGAATAGAATTTTTTGGCGATGAAATTGATAGCATCAGATCTTTTGATGTAGAAACACAACTCTCTAAAGAGAAACTGAAAAAAGTGGCAATTATGCCAAATGTAGAACATAAAGCACTTCAGGAAAATAGAGAAAGCTTTCTAAAATACATTTCATCAAACACCATCATCTTTGCAAAAAACCTCGACTTATTAGCTGGTAATTTAGACAAATTCTTTGATAAAGCTAATGAGGCTTTCAATGATTTATCCAAAGAAATAAAGCACATAGAACCCAGTGAATTATTTTGTAACGGTGATTTTATTAAAAACCAATTACAAGATTTTACATTGGTAGATTTTGGAACCAACAATGCCCACAAAGTTTCAAAAACCTTACAGAAAATTGATTTCAATACCATTCCGCAACCCTCTTTTAATAAACAATTCAATTTATTAATTGATAATTTAAACGAATATCATAAAGCAGGTTTTACCAATTATATATTTTGTGCCAATGACCAACAGGCAAAACGTTTTCATGATATTTTTGATGATGCTGATCAAGAAGTGCATTATGAAACTGTTGTTTTTCCACTATATCAAGGTTTTATTGATGTAGATCAAAAATTAGTTTGTTACACTGATCATCAAATTTTTGAGCGTTATCATAAATTCCGATTAAAAAATGGATACGCAAAAAAACAAGCCATTACTTTACAAGAACTCACCAAATTAGAAATTGGTGATTATGTGACCCACATGGATCATGGAATTGGAAAATTTGGAGGTTTACAAAAAATTGATGTTCAAGGAAAAAAGCAAGAAGCAATAAAACTTGTTTATGGAGAAAGAGATATTTTATATGTAAGCATTCACTCGCTTCATAAAATTTCTAAATTTAACGGAAAAGACGGGAAAGCTCCTAAAATATACAAATTAGGGTCTGGAGCTTGGAAAAAAATCAAACAAAAAACAAAAGCAAGAGTCAAGCATATTGCGTTTAATTTAATTCAACTATACGCCAAAAGAAAATTAGAAAAAGGCTTTGCTTATGGACCAGATACTCATATTCAGCATGAGTTGGAGGGAAGTTTCATGTACGAAGATACACCGGATCAATTTACTGCTACACAAGATGTAAAAACAGATATGGAAAAGACGCAACCCATGGACAGATTGATTTGTGGTGATGTTGGTTTTGGTAAAACAGAAGTTGCCGTAAGAGCTGCTTTTAAGGCTGTAGACAATGGCAAACAAGTCGCCATTTTAGTTCCCACTACTATTTTGGCTTTTCAGCATTATAAAACTTTCACAGAACGCTTAAAAGATTTTCCTGTTAGCATTGATTATTTAAACCGTTTTAGAACAGCAAAACAAAAAACTGAAGCTATAAATGGTGTAAATGATGGCTCTATAGATATTATCATAGGCACACATCAACTCACCAATAAACGTTTACAATTTAAAGATTTAGGCTTATTAATTATTGATGAAGAGCAGAAATTTGGCGTCGCTGTAAAAGACAAATTAAAAACCTTAAAAGAAAATGTAGATACGTTAACACTAACGGCAACGCCAATTCCGAGAACGTTGCAATTTAGTTTGATGGCGGCAAGAGATTTATCTGTTATAAAAACAGCACCTCCAAACAGACATCCTATTGAGAGCTATGTCATTCGTTTTTCGGAAGAAACCATTAGGGATGCCATTTCTTATGAAATTTCGAGAGGTGGACAAATTTTCTTTATTCATAATAGAATTGAAAACATTAAAGAAGTGGCTGGTTTGTTACAAAGATTGGTGCCGAACGCAAAAATTGGTATTGGCCACGGACAAATGGAAGGCAAAAAACTAGAAGGTTTAATGCTTAGTTTTATGAACGGAGATTTCGATGTCTTGGTTTCTACCACGATTATAGAAAGTGGTTTAGACGTGCCAAATGCAAACACCATTTTTATTAATAATGCCAATAATTTTGGCTTGTCAGATTTACACCAAATGCGTGGTAGAGTTGGACGAAGCAATAAAAAAGCGTTTTGTTATTTTATTACTCCACCTTATCACATGATGACCGATGATGCCAGAAAACGCATTGAAGCCTTGGTCTTATTTTCTGATTTAGGTAGTGGAATTAATATTGCCATGAAAGATTTAGAAATTCGTGGTGCAGGAGATTTATTAGGTGGCGAACAAAGCGGCTTTATCAATGAAATTGGTTTTGACACCTATCAAAAAATACTGCAAGAAGCCATTGAAGAACTCAAAGAAAATGAGTTTAAAGAATTGTACCCAACAGATACATCTAAACCCAAAGAATTTGTAAAAGAGGTTACTATTGATACCGATTTCGAAATTTTATTTCCTGATGATTATGTGAATTCCATTACAGAAAGGTTGAGTTTATATAGCAAACTAGGTGCGTTAAAAACAGAAGCAGAACTGCAAGTTTTTGAATCTGAAATCATAGACCGCTTTGGCGGAATCCCCACAGAAGTTAAAGATTTATTAGATTCAGTGAGAATAAAATGGCTAGCGAAAGAGTTGGGCTTGGAGAAAATTATTTTAAAACAAAAACGCATGATTGGTTATTTTGTAGCTAATCAACAGAGTGAATTTTATCACACTACCGCTTTTTCTAGCATGTTGAAATATGTGCAACAAAATGGTAAAAGTTGTGTTATGAAAGAAAAGGAGACTAAAAACGGTTTGCGTTTATTGATTACTTTTATTAAGATTGATACCGTGAAAACTGCTTTACATATTTTACAGAAAATTTAATGGAAAATTCACATGCAAAAAACCTTTCAGGATTACTTTTAGGAACTCTTTTTATTAGTACTTCTGGGGTTTTAGGAAGGTATATTGCCATGCCAACTGAAGTGATTATTTGGTTTCGATCTTTTTTAGCAATGGGTTTTTTATATGCTTTTTGTAAATACAAAAAAATTGATTTAACTATAAAATCTTCTAAAGATTACAAACCTTTTCTTCTTGGTGGTATCTTTATGGCAGCCCATTGGATTACTTATTTCTATGCTCTAAAACTCTCTAGTGTTGCTTTGGGTATTTTATCCTTATACACATTTCCAATTATAATTGCTTTATTAGAGCCTTTGTTTTTAAAGACAAAATTCAATCCCATTTATCTTCTCTTCGGATTATTAGTTTTAACGGGTTTGTATATTTTAACCCCAGATTTTGATATTGAAAGCAACCAAGTAAGAGGTGTTCTTTTTGGAATTTTTTCTGCATTTTGCTATGCAATAAGAATTTTAATTTTAAAACAGCAAGTTGGTAATTATAATGGTACCATGTTGATGTTTTATCAAACAGTAATTATAAGTGTTTTGCTACTACCAACCCTGTTTTTTATGGATATATCTGGTTTAGAAAGTCAGCTTCCTTACTTAATATTACTCGCTCTTTTAACCACGGCCATCGGGCACAGTTTAATGTTGCATTCTCTAAAGTTCTTTACTGCATCTACTGCTAGTATTATTAGTAGTTTACAACCTATTTTCGGAATTATTTTAGCTTTTTTCTTTATCCAAGAAATACCAACTTGGAATACCTTTTGGGGAGGTAGTTTAATTTTATTGACGGTAGTTTTGGAAAGTGCTAGAAGTAAAAAGTAGTTACACCAATTTTATATTATTGGATATATTAATTGAATTATTTTGTTAATTTATTACAAATAAGAAACATAGCCTTTTGTAATTCTTTTTTTTATAAAAATGTAAGCGAAAAGAAACGATTTATTTCGGCTTTACATGCTTAAATTAGTATCGTTCCAAAAGCTGGAAAACAAGACTAGTCCTAATTGAAACGGCATTCTTTTTATGCTGAACTTGATTCAGTATCTACACTAATAATTAAACTACTTTTTTAAAAAAAGCAAGATGCTGAAATGAATTCAGCACAAAAAGATATAGCGGAAAGCAGGAGAATAGCTTCTAAAAAAATTATTTATTCGTAATGTCTAAATAATTACGCTTTACAAAGGCTAAAATAGTTTCTAAAACTTCGCCCATATTTTTGCAATCTTTAAATTTTATATCACCGACATATTCAATGAGTTGTTTTTTTAAAAGTTCCACATTTTCAGGAAAAGAAATGGTATCGTTTTTCATACACTTTAATAAACGAGCAGTTCTTCTTGGGGCGGTAATCATTCTTTTTGCCATGTACGAGCGTTCCTCAATTTGATATTGTCTAATAGAACTATTTTGTAATTTTTTACCTACCATCTCAATCATTTTAAAGTTTTCTTTCATAAACTGCAGATTATAAACTTTTAAATTTCCTTCAAAAGATTGCTGATCAAAATCGATAGCTCTAATTTTATAAACGATACTATCAAAGTCGTGCGTTGGGGTAATTACGTAATTATAAGCACGCATATCTCCCAACAAACGTACAAAACAACGTTCTTTAAATTTTACAAACTCTTTTGCTATTTGTGCTTTTTCTAACTCTGTACAACTGGGTAAAAAGTCTCTAATAAAATCATCTCCAGGAATCCCTACGATATGCTCTTCTATTAAGGTGTATCTATACACCAAAAAATTGATATTGTGAGGAGATAAAATATGCTCTAGCTCCAATCCATAAACACGAGAAGCATCTGCTTTTTTAATATAGAAATACGTGTAATTATCGTTTAAAATATTTCTAATTTTAATTCGGAATGGTTTAGAATTACCAAAAGTGCAGTAATCAATCGCATCTACATTTAAAAATGGAATAGCTTCATCAGTTCCGTCTGAATGTAGCATTGTGTATACTTTTTTTAAGGTATTATCAATCTCCACTCTATCAAATTCAGAAAAATAGGTTCGTACCCAAAGTGTATCTTCATCATTCTTATCAAATACGGTTATGGATCCTTGAAACCGCAATAAATCATCATAATCAATAGGGATTTTTATAGTTCTTTTATAGTTATTTAAATATTTGCCTAACATTTCACTAATCGGGAATGTTGGTTTCTTCTTAGACATTAATTTTTTTTCTATCGCCATTTTTTTGATTGATTTTGATCAAAAATAATACTATTTAAGCCAATACAAACATTTTACCTGGTAAAGGTTTGGTAATCCCTTTCAGTTCCATTTGCAGTAAAATAGATGATAATTGATACATAGGAATGTTACATTCTAAAGAAATTATATCTAATAATTGGGACCCTTTTTCACTTAATAAATCATATATTTTTTGTTCCGACTCACTTAATTCTATAAATAATTGTTTCTGAATTATTTTCTTTGGCTTTTCTATAATGTCCCAATTTAACATTTTAACAACATCGTTAGCAGAAGTTAGCAGCGTTGCTCTATTATTTTTAATTAAACTATTACAGCCTTTACTATAAATATCGGTTGCTCTGCCTGGTAATGCAAACACATCTCTATTGTAAGAATTTGCAATATCTGCAGTGACTAAAGACCCCCCTCTCTCTGCACTTTCTATAATAATTGTGGCTTTAGAAATACCAGCTACAATTCTATTTCTCTTTAAAAAGTTTTCTCGTAAAGGTTGCTCTTCGCTCCAAAATTCAGTTATAAAACCACCATTTTCATTTACTTGATTGATATATTTCTTATGTACCTTCGGATAAATTTGCTCAAAACCATGCGCTAAAACAGCAATGGTTTGTAACTTATTTTTAATAGCCGCTTTATGAGCACAAATATCCACTCCGTATGCAAAACCACTCACTATAATAGGATTGTATTGCGCTAAATCGTCTATAATTTTACCACAAAAATCACGCCCATAAGAACTCATATTTCTAGTGCCAACTACAGATATTATTTTAGGGTTATTTAGATTTATATTACCATCTTTGAAAAACAAAATAGGACTATCTATACAATTTTGAAGATTTATAGGATAATCATCGTTTAAAAAATAAGAAAATTTAATCTTATTTTCTTGGATATATCGCAGCTCCTGTTCTGCTAATTGAGCATTATTTTTATCAAACAAATGCTTTAAAACATGATTCCCAATTCCGTTTATTTTCTGTAAAGTAGCCGTTTTCTCTTTAAAGATTTGTGCTACATCACCAATATGCACAATGAGTTTCTTTGCTAAAATATCACCAATTGCTTTACTTTTTTGCAATCGTAAAATAGCTAATAACTTTTCTTCTTTCATTTTGTAACAATTTCATTGTCAATATATAACTTTTTGTTGAAAAATTTTGTACAAAAAACCTTATTTGAAACGTAAATTTTTTATATTTGTTAATATGATTTTAACGAACTACATCAGCGATTTACTTTATAGATATGAATGTGTAATTGTACCTGAATTTGGTGGTTTTGTAACTAATAAAATAGGCGCAAAGATTAACGAGTCTACTCATACATTCTCTCCACCATCAAAACAGATAACTTTTAACAGTCATTTAAATGTTAATGATGGTTTATTAGCGAATTATATTGCTTCATCAGAAAATATTTCTTTTGAACAAGCTTGTAATGCTATCTCATTGTGTGTACATAATTGGCAAAATGAATTACCAACGAACCCTTTAAAAATAGGTTCTATTGGCGTTTTATCTTTAAATGAAAATGATCAAATAATTTTTGAACCTAATCATGAAGTTAATTATTTATCAGCATCTTTTGGATTATCAACCTTTAAATCTTCTTCTATAAAAAGATATAAGGAAGTAGTAAAACCAATCGTACCCGTTGCTAAAAGTAAAGATAAAAAAGTAGTCCCTGCTTTTATAAAATATGCTGCAGCTGCTGCAATTTTCTTAACCGTAAGCTTAGTAGCCAACAATTTATATCAAAAAGATCAGCAAAAAGAAATTTTAGCCAATCAAGCAAATGCTTTAGAAAAAAAAATACAGGAGGCAACTTTTGTCATTTCTAATCCCTTACCAACAATAGAGTTAAACGTTGCTAAAGTAACAGCGAAAAATTTTCATGTGGTTGCTGGTGCTTTTCAATTTCCTGAAAATGCAAGAAAAAAAGTAATTCAACTAAAAAAACAAGGGTATAATGCTAGTATTTTAGGCGTTAATAAATGGGGTTTAACAGAAGTAGCTTTCAATAGTTTTACTGATAAGAATGATGCCATTAATAACCTATATAAAATACAGGGTTCTATTTCTAAAGATGCTTGGTTATTGGTTAAAAAGTAACGTTTATTTATAGGCTATCGTTATCTTTGCTGAAATTTTTTTTAAATGGACGCAAAGGCATCAAAAGAATCTTTAACAATACTCACTGACTTAGTTTTACCTGGAGAAACTAATTATTTAGACAATCTTTTTGGAGGAGAATTATTAGCAAGAATGGATAGGGCTTGTAGCATCGCTGCAAGGCGTCATTCTAGAAGAATTGTGGTTACTGCTTCCGTAAATCATGTAGCTTTTAACAAATCTGTTCCTGTTGGAAGCGTGGTTACTGTGGAAGCCAAAGTTTCTAGAGCTTTTAAATCTTCTATGGAAACTTATGTGGATGTTTGGATTGAAGACAGACAATCTGGACAAAGAACAAAAGTAAATGAGGGAATTTACACCTTTGTTGCGGTTGATGAAACTGGGAAACCAGTACCAATTCCACAAATAATACCAGAAACAGCTTTAGAGAAAGAGCGTTTTGAAGGCGCATTAAGACGAAAGCAATTAAGTTTGATTTTAGCAGGAAAAATTAAACCAAACGAGGCAACCGAACTGAAAGCACTTTTTAATTAATTAAAATACTATGGAATTTTTAAATCATTTTAAAATTTTAGAATCCATTATTGCATTTGTATTTGCTTTTTTTCTAAGATTTTTAATTGTTAAATCGTTGCGTAAAATCCAATTAAAATTTGGTTTTCAACATGCTAGAATTCTAGTCACTAATAAAATTGTTTCTATTTTAATTTACATGACAGTAATCGTTGTTGTTGCCTTTATTTGGGGTGTAGATGAAAAACAATTGCTTTATTATATTTCTTCTTTTTTAACTATTTTAGGGATTGCTTTTTTTGCGCAATGGTCTCTATTATCTAACATCACAGCAGGTATTATTTTGTATGTAAATTACCCAGTTAAAATTGGAGATAGTATTACAATATTAGAGAAAGACAACAATATCAATGGAGAAATTACAGATATTGGTGCTTTTTTTATCACCCTAAAAACTGTTGAAAAAGAATTAATTACAATTCCGAACTCTATAATACTGCAAAAAAACATCAAGTACGCTCCTAAACCAAAGAAATAGGCGTTTAATGTAGTGAATTTAAAACTACCTTCTCATCATCCAAGAAGCAGGATCCAATTTATATGTATTTTTTAACAATACAAAAATCAAGGTTGTTTTACCGCTCACTTTATCAGTAAATATCTTCCCTATTTTTTGGCCTGTACTTATTTTATCCCCTTTTTTAACATAAGCGTTTTCTAGATGATTATAAGATGTAATATAGTTTCCATGTCTAATCATCACATTTTTAATTCCGCCAGAACCTACTAATATATTTAAAACCTCCCCATTAAAAATGGCTTCCGCATCGCTTCCCTTACTCGTAACAATATGTAAACCTGTGCCATTAATTTCAATACCAGGATATAAAGGATGAGATTGCTTCCCAAACTTTCTAACCACAATACCCTCTTGAACTGGCCAAGGTAATTTTCCTTTATTTAGTTCAAATTTCGCTGCTAAAGCTTTTGCCTCCGGACTTAAAATAAACTCATTCTTTTTGCTGTTTGTAGGTTTATTTGCAACTTCCTTATTGGCTCTAGCTATTGCTTCTCTTACGATTCTATCTATTCTTTCTGCAACTTTTTTCTCTTCTCTTACGTTCTTATTAATCTCTAGTTTGTATTTTCCTTCTTTCTTTTTGATGGTTGTGATTAAACTTTCTTGCTGTTGTTTGTCAGATTCTATTGCATCTTTTTGATTTTTTTCCACGAAAATCAATGTGTCTTTAACGCTCTTTTGATATAGTAAGGAATCGTTTAATTTTGAAATAAAATTTGCTTGTACAAGAATATCTTCACCCTGTTTTTTTCTAAATGAAGCATATTGTTTCATATACTCTAAACGTTTATAGGCTTGATAAAAATTTTGTGAAGACAGTAAAAACATCATTCTGCTTTGTTGTGATTTACTTTTGTACGATTTGTAAATCATCGCCGCGTAATCCGCCTTTAAGACCTCTAAACTCTTCTTAAGATTTTGGATTTTTCTCTCGTTAGTTTTTATTCCTTTAGACAATAGTTGTGCTTCTAACTGAATGGTTTTGATCAATTTACTTCTTACCTGAATTTTTTGATTAATGTCTTTTAAATCTTGTAAAGCATTTTCTTTCTTGCCTATTTCATTAAAAAGCAACTTATTATACCTTGTAATTTCATTTCTATATTCTTTACGTTGCGCCTCCAATTGCTCTTTTGTTTGACTAAAGGCAGCGTAACTCATCAAAAAAACAAGTGATATAAGAATATTAAATTTTAAAGTCCCCATTAAAAATTCAATTGTTTATAACCGCTCGGTATGTTAAAAGACATTTCTACATCGGTATCAAAAACAATAGTTTTGTATATAAAATCGATGGCTGTGATTCTTTTTGGATTCTTTGCTCTGATGTGTATTTGTGACGGAAAAACCTCATTATCAATTAGCTTATAAGAAGGGTATTTGATATCTAAACGTAAATTTTTATCGGAATTTGCAATAGATTGTTGGTCTAATTTAAAGTGAGAAGGATTGATGTTAAAAAAGATATCAAATAAATCAGTTTGCTTTTCTGGTGTTAAAACATAGCTATTGCTCACAATTTCTACGTTTTGTTTTTCTTCTTTAATATTTAATAAAGATTGACCTAAAAATAAATTTTGTAATTGCTCAAAATTAATCTTCACGCCCAGTAATTCTTCTATCATAGAGAAATCTCCTTCAAAATAATTATTAAAAACTGACGAATAATAACGCACAGAAGTAGGTGTAATTTCTGCTTTAAAAAGTGTAATAATTTTAGTTCCTCTTAACCAGATAACTTCATCCTTTATAATTTTCATGTTCACAGACAAACTTTGATTCGTTTTTTCATTATCAAAATTAACCTTCAATTTTGCATCTATAGTTTTTCTATTAAAATTAGCTGCTACATGTTTTCTTGCTACTTTTCTTGCAGACATCTCTTTAGCTATAGCCTTGGAATCTATCATATTTTTTGTTGTTTTACAAGAAGTGAATATCATTGTAAAAAGAAATGCGTATTTTAAAAATTTCATAAATTAAATTTTTAATTTTTTAGCCTTTTGCTTATAATTATTTTCTTCTTTTTTATTCCCTAATCCTTTGTAGGCTTTTGCAATTTCTTTGTAAAAATCAGCTTCCATTTTATCTTCTATTACAAAATCGATACCATTTTGTAATGTAAGTATCGCATTTTTATGATTTTTCTGATCGTTCAGTGCTTTTCCTTTCATTAAATATACATAGGGTTGTGCAGGGAAAAGAGAAATCCCTTCCTCACTATACTTCAATAAAATTTCGGGTTTATCATAAGAAATTTTTAAGATTTGTTTTAAAATTAGATATGATTTATCTTTATTATATTGATCGGTTAAAGGCCCAATATCTTCTAATTTTACTTCTTTAACTAAATTAGATTTTCTTGCTTCCAAACTTTCTTTAAGTCGTTTCAAATTTGAGCTTAGTGCATATTCACTTTCCAAAATATTCATTAAAGAAATAGCTTCTTGATATTGCCTGTCAATTACATAAAGGCTCACCAAAAATTCTCTTTCTTTTGGTTCGTTCGCTATTATATTCTGCTGAACTTCAATAGCCTTCTTATAATTTCTATCTTTTTGATAAATTTTCACAAGGTGCTTTAACATCCAAATATTATCAGGATCTTTCTCTAAAGCTCTGCTGATATATTCTTTGGCTAATAAACCATTATTTAAAAACAAATAGTTCTTTGAAAACTCGAAGAAAACTGCCACATTATTTGTTAAAAGCTGATTACAATTTTCTAAATTCTCAATGGCTTTTTGATAATTTCCTATTGATTTTTGCGATAAAGCTTTAAAAAAGAATTGTTGAAATTTTAATGCTGCTTCCTCTGTTAAATCTTTTGGTGCTGTAATACTATCTTGAGCATCTGTATTTAGAGAGAAAAGAGAAAAGAAAAAAGAGAAAAGAGCCAATTTAAAATAATCAAATTGCCTCTCTTTCCTGATTTTAAGATGCTTATTCTTAAAATTCATTAGGTTAATTCTGTATAGTCACCAATACTTACAGAGGTATACTGACCGTTGTACTTGGCATGATTACCAATCATAGCATTGTCTAAATGAGCATTACTAATGGTAACATTTGTCTGAATTAAAGAATTGGTAATTATCGATTTTGTTACCGTACTATTTTCTCCAATCGACACATAAGGTCCTATTTTACTATCTTTTAAAACAACATTTTTACCAATGTAACAAGGCTGAATAATTTCTGAATTTTCTAAAACTACATCGCTAGAAACTAAATCGTTACCTGCATCATGTTCAAACACTAATGTTTGTTTATTGGTATCTACCGTTGGGTCTTTCTTACCACAATCCATCCACTCGCTAACTTTACCAGGAACAAATTTTGCGCCTTGTTGTTTTAAAGATTCTAATACATTGGTTAATTGATACTCCCCATTTTCCTTTAAATCATTGTCAATTAAATACTGAATTTCTTCCAATAATTTCTCGCCACTTTTAAAATAATAAATACCTATAATGGCTAAATCAGAAACAAATTCCTTCGGCTTTTCTATAAAATCTGTAATAATTCCGTTTTCTAATTTCACGACACCAAAAGCACTTGGGTTTTCAACTTCTTTTACCCAAATAGCGCCATCCAAACGTACATCTAACGTAAAATCTGCTTTAAACAAAGTATCTGCATATGCCACTACACAAGGACCACTTAATGACTCTTTTGCACAATAAATTGCATGTGCAGTTCCCAAAGCTTCATGCTGCACATATACAGAACCTTTAGCGCCAAGTTTATCAGCAATATTTAATAATTGTTCTTTTGTATCCCCCGGAAAACCTTTGGCAATAGTACCTATTACAAAAGCTATTTCTTCTATTTCTTCATCAATCACAGAAGCAATATCTTCTACCAAACGCTGTACTATTGGTTTGCCGGCAATAATTGTCAAGGGTTTAGGAACTGTCAGTGTATGAGGTCTTAAACGAGAGCCTATACCGGCCATAGGGACAATAATTTTCATAAAATTCTTTAAATTTAATTTGCAAGATAGCGATTAATTAAGATATTCTAAAAATTGTTTTTGGTAAAAGGGAAAGGATTAAAAGTAAGTTTAAAATTATGGATCTCGCAACATAGACGATGATACAATACTCGCTGGTTATAAGGATATAAGACTCTTCTTGCTTGCACTGGCTTTAGCCCGTAAAGTGGTACTTATAAAATATTCAACTCTAATTAATTATCACCTTATAAATGATGTAAAAATCTAAATTAACACTTAGGTTTTTTGTTTCTTTGCAAAAAATAAAACGTGTGAATTATTTATCTGTAGAAAATATTTCTAAATCTTACGGAGAGCGAGTACTTTTTGAAGACATCTCATTTGGAATTAATAAAGATCAAAAGGTGGCTTTTGTTGCCAAAAACGGAAGTGGAAAAACCTCTATTCTAAATATTATTGCTGGCTTAGATGTGCCAGATTCTGGACAAGTAGTGAGTAGAAAAGGAATTAGCATTGCCTATTTGGCTCAAAAAGATGATATAAATCCTGATTTAACAATCGAAGAAACCATTTTTGCAACAGATAATAAGATTCTCTCTATTGTAAATCAATATGAAAAAGCCCTAAAAAATCTTGATAATGCAGATGCTTACCAAGCTGCATTTGATTTAATGGATCAACATAATGCTTGGGATTTTGAAACACAATACAGACAAATTTTATCAAAATTAAAATTAGAAGATTTAACTTTAAAAGTAGGATCTCTTTCTGGCGGACAAAAAAAACGACTGTCTTTAGCCATTGTTCTTATAAATAAACCTGATTTATTAATACTAGATGAACCAACGAATCATTTAGATTTAGAAATGATAGAATGGTTAGAAGCTTTTTTTGCAAAAGAAAAGATTACACTTTTTATGGTGACGCATGACCGTTATTTTTTAGAGCGCGTCTGTGATGAAATTCTAGAATTGGATGAAGGTAACATCTACAAGTACAAAGGAAATTATTCTTACTATCTACAAAATAAAGAAGAACGTTTATCTTTAGAAGCGACAAATTTAGGCAAAGCTAAAAGTTTATTTAAGAAAGAATTAGAATGGATGCGAAAGCAACCAAAAGCGAGAACTACAAAATCGAAATCTAGAATTGATGATTTTCATCAAATTAAAGATAAGGCACATCAACGTAGAAAAGACCATACAATTCAGTTAGAAATTAATATGGAGCGTTTAGGAAGCAAAATTTTAGAGCTCCATAAATTGCAAAAATCTTTTGGCGATAAGGTTATTTTAGATGGATTTGATTATATATTTAAACGTGGAGAGCGTATTGGTATTATTGGTAAAAACGGCACAGGAAAATCTTCTTTTTTAAATATTATTACCGAAAAAGCTCCTGTAGATGGTGGTAAAGTTATTATAGGAGAAACCATAAAATTTGGCTATTATACACAAGCAGGTATCCATATTAAAGAAGGTCAAAAAGTAATTGAAGTTGTCAAAGAATTTGGAGAATTTATTCCGCTTACCAAAGGAAGAAAAATTTCTGCTTCTCAATTATTAGAGCGTTTTTTGTTTGATAAAAAGAAACAATATGATTTTGTTGATAAACTCTCTGGTGGAGAACAAAAACGTTTGTATTTATGTGCTGTTTTAATACAAAACCCTAACTTTTTAATTTTAGATGAACCTACTAATGATTTAGATGTAGTAACCCTAAATGTGTTAGAAAGCTTCTTGTTAGATTATCCTGGAAACCTCCTAGTAGTGTCTCACGATCGATATTTTATGGATAAAATTGTAGATGCCCTTTTTGTTTTTAGAGGAGAAGGTGTTGTTGAAAATTTTCCGGGAAATTATTCAGATTTTAGAGCTTACGAAAATTCATCAGAAAAAGAGACAGAGACAAAACCAATAGAAAAAAAAATCGAGAAAAAGGTTAAAAAAAAGAAATCAAAAAACACTTTAAGCTTTGACGAAAAAAGAGAATTTGGTTCTTTAGAAACCGAAATTGAAAGACTGCAAAAAAGAAAATTAAAGATCGAAAATCAGTTTTTAAATGTAGAAATTCATACGGATGATATTCCTAAAAAATCGAAAGAATTAGAGGAAATTGCGCATCAATTAGAAGAAAAGGAAGAACGATGGTTAGAGCTTTCTATGAAGTTGGAAGATTAGAACTAAACTTACTAAGAGATTTAAAATATAAAGAACCTCACAGGTTTTAAAAACTTGTGAGGTCTGATAATCTTTAAACACTAACAATATCTTTACCTTCAATTAAATCTTCGTTATTAAAACGTAATAAAATTTGCGCAACTGCAATGGTATCCTTTTCGCAATAGGTAACAATTCTTTGTAAGTTTTTTTCTTGATAGTACACTTGCGCAACCTCACTCCCATCTATATCATCTTTTGGAGACGGAATTCCTAAAATTGATGTGAGTAATTTTAGGGATGTATAATGCTTATAATCTCCAAATTTCCATAATTCTAAAGTATCAAGATGAGGAACTTCCCATGGTTTCTTTCCGAATAAATTTAGTTTTTCTGGTAATTCTATTCCATGAATAATCATTCTTCTTGCTATAAAAGGAAAATCGAATTCTTTGCCATTATGTGCGCATAAAACATGACTCTTCTTTGAAAAATGTTTGTCAAGTATCACTTTAAAATCGCTTAAAATTTTGTGCTCATCATCACCAAAAAAAGAAGTAATTCTTAACTGTTTATTTGCTTCTGCGTTTACAAAATAACCTACGGAAATACAGATTATTTTTCCGAACTCTGCCCAGATACCAGCTCTGTCATAAAACGCTTCGGCTGTGAATTCGTCTTTTCGTTGATATTCTGTTTTCTTCTTAAAAAGTGCTTGAGTTTCTTTTGAAAGTAAGTTCCACCTTTCTGCTTCGGGAACGGTTTCAATATCTAAAAACAAGATGTTATTTAATTCATAAGTAAGATTCATAGCGTTTAAATTTTCTTTTCTAGTTAAATATACTGAAAATTAAAAAGCCCCAAAAATTAATTTGGAGCTTTTAAGTTACAAAGAAGATAAAATATTATTTGATGACTAATTTAGAAGTCGCCATTTTTGTTCCTTCCTTTACTTTTAAGATATACAAACCAGCAGAAATCGAAGAAACATCTACATCAGATTGAACACCAGAAAGGCGTTTAGAAAGCACTTTTTTTCCTAATACATTAAAAATTGAAATCTCTTTTGTGTCAGAGCTATTAGTTTTAACTGTAAACACATTGTTTGTAACAGGATTTGGGTAGGTTGCGAAACCTTCAATCGAGTTGTTTTTTACTGATGCTGTTGTTGCAGGAGTAAAAGATGCCGTTGGAAATACAGAGCTACACTCCGCATTAGTTCCTGTGTCATCATCTTTATCACACCCGTCTAAAGCATTAGCTCCACTAAAAGTCCAACTAGAAGAATCAAAAGTAGTACTTGGCACAGAACCTGAACTTCTATAAGCCCAACCATCTAAATGTTCCCAATCTTTACCTGAACCATCTTCTCCAACTACACCAAAAACATCTATTGCCACAGCATTTTCAAATAAAACAACAGCATCATCACCATTAATATTTATATCTCCAGATAAATATTGAGGTGTTACTCCCAAATATTGAAGAAATCCTTCAGAAGAACCATCTCCAGCAGATGCTAAATATATAAATGTACCAGCTTCAATTGCATCTGCAGGAAAAGTATAGTCAACTCCATCTGACGGATTTCCATTTCCGGCTCTTTCAATTCCATAAATACTTAAATCTGGTATTGTATTTATAGCATATAATTCAATACCTTTTGGATACCCTCCTGGTAATGGACCATCTATTGCTCCAGTAATTAATAAATCTTGTCCTACTGTAAAACTAGATATTACAATAGTTAATAATAAAGTAAAAATGTAATTTTTTTTCATATTGTATAAGTTTGAAATTAATAAGAACAAAGCTATAAAAATAAATCACTTTACAGGTTAAGTAATAATTAATTTACCCATTTTGACCTAATTAATTGAAAATTAGCTTTATTAAGGTTAAAATTTTAGTGATTTGTTGATTAATGATTAAACAATTGTTAACTTAATAAATCATTTCGCGGTAACCTGAGCTATTTAGGTTTAAATTCCTACTTTTGACTATAACTTATAATGTAATTCCATGAAAAAAAGTGATATTAAAATTTTATTGGTTGATGATGAACCTGATATTTTAGAAATTGTTGGTTATAATTTGAAAAATGAAGGATATCAAGTTTTTAAGGCAGAAAATGGTCATGAAGCTATTAAGTCTGCCAAAAAGAATTTACCTCATTTAATATTATTAGATATTATGATGCCAGAAATGGATGGTATTGAAGCTTGTGAAAAAATAAGAAAAACAGAATCTTTAGAAAATGTAATTATTGCTTTTTTAACAGCTAGAGGAGAAGATTATTCGCAAGTTGCTGGTTTTGAGGCTGGCGCTGATGATTATATTACCAAGCCTATAAAGCCGAAAGTTTTAGTAAGCAAAATAAAATCTTTATTGAGGAGATTAAAAACTGAAAAAGAAAGCGAAGAAACCCTGAAAATTGGTGATATCGTTATTGATAGAGATGAATATGTTGTTTATAAAGCTGGAAAAAAAATTGCACTTCCGAGAAAAGAATTCGAACTATTTTCTCTTTTAACCTCTAAAATTGGTAAAGTATTTAAAAGAGAAGTTATTTTAGATACCGTTTGGGGAAATGAAGTTGTTGTTGGAGGACGAACTATTGATGTGCACATTAGAAAATTACGAGAAAAGATTGGTGATGACCATTTTAAGACCGTAAAAGGTGTTGGCTATAAATTCGTTTTATTAGACAAATAAAATATTTTCATTTAAAAAGTTGTAGATTCTTATAATTTGAGACTAAAAAAAACATATTCTTACGCCCTTTGGTCAGCAGTATATTTAACACTTCTTTCTGTCTGTATTGCTTCGATAACTTACTTTATTATCAGTAAACATCTTGGTATTATTACCATACTAATTTCTATTCTTGTTTTATTTATCATATCATTCTTAATTACTCAATATAGAGCTGAACACTTTATCTATAGAAGATTAAAAAAACTGTATAAAGAAGTTTCTATTCTGAATATTAATGATTTAACAAGAGATTCTGCAACCACAGACATTGATAAATTATCAAAAAGCATGCAAAAATTTGTGGAAGGGCAACGTCTAGAAATTAAAAATTTAACCGAACGAGATTCTTTTAGACGTGACTTTTTAGGCAATGTGGCACACGAACTTAAAACACCACTATTTACAGTTCAAGGATATATTTTAACTTTAATTGAAGGCGCTATTAACGATAAACAAATACGAATGAAGTATTTGGATCGAGCAAATAAAGGTGTTGAAAGATTAGTTGCTGTAATTAAAGATTTAGACATGATTGCTAAATTAGAAAACGAAGGCACCAAACTAAATATTGAAGTTTTTAATTTGTTAGAATTAATTCAAAATGTATTCGACTTGTTTGAAATGAAAGCGAAAAAAAGAAATATTTCATTAAAATTTGATAAAATTTATGAATTTCCCGTTTTTGTAAAAGGCGATATTGAAAAAATAGAACAAGTTCTTATCAATTTAGTGGTAAACTCCATTAAATACGGCAAACCTAATGGAACAACATTTGTAGGCGTAGACAGTTATAATGATAAAAAGTTTATTCTTAAAGTTATTGATAATGGTGAGGGTATTAAAAAAGAACATTTACCACGCCTATTTGAACGATTTTATAGAGTAGACCAAAGTAGATCTCGAGAACAAGGCGGCTCTGGTTTAGGATTGTCTATTGTAAAACACATTGTGGAAGCTCATGGTAATACCATTTTACTAAAAAGCATCTATGGTGAAGGTTCTGAATTTTCATTTACTATTGATAAGGCCGTTTAATTTTACAAATTAGCGTAAATCGAAACCAATATCTCTTCTGTAATTCATTCCGTCAAAATGAATTTTATCGATGCTTCTATAACTCTTTTCTAAAGCTTCTTCAATCGTACTTCCTAAAGAAGTTATCGCCATCACTCTACCCCCACTTGTAAGTGTTTTATTGTCTTTAAGAGTTGTTCCCGCATGATATACAATAGATTCAACTATCGTTTCAAAACCACTAATTTCTTTACTTTTTTGATATGCTTCAGGATATCCACCAGAAACCAACATCACTGTAGTGGCAGTTTTATCTATTACAGAAAAAGACTTTTCGTGTAATGTTTGGTTTGCCACACCTTCAAACAATTCAAATAAATCTGATTCAATTCTCGGCAACACGACTTCCGTTTCAGGATCTCCCATTCTAACATTATACTCGACCACAGAAGGATTACCATTGTCATTCATTAAACCAATAAAAATAAATCCTCTATAATCTATGTTCTCTTCTTGTAAACCTATGATTGTGGGTTTTACCACCAATTCTTCTACTTTATTTAAAAATGCTACATCTGCAAATGGAACTGGAGAGATTGCTCCCATTCCTCCGGTATTTAAACCCGTATCACCTTCGCCAATTCTTTTATAATCTTTTGCTGACGGAAGAATTTTATAGCTCTTACCATCGGTCAAAACAAAAACGGATAATTCAATTCCTTTTAAAAACTCTTCAATAACCACCGTAGATGATGCATCTCCGAATTTTTGATGAGACACCATTTCTTTTAACTCTTGTTTAGCCGCATCCAAAGAGTTTAAAATTAGTACTCCTTTTCCTGCCGCCAATCCGTCTGCTTTTAAAACAAATGGAGGCTCTAAAGTCTCTAAAAACTTATAACCTTCTTCTAAGTTATTACTTGTAAAAGACTTATATCTTGCAGTAGGAACTCCGTATTTTTGCATAAACTGTTTAGAAAAATCTTTACTTCCTTCTAATAAAGCCCCGTCTTTTTTAGGACCAATTACAGGAATATTTTTCAAGGCAGCATCCGCTAAAAAGAAATCATGAACCCCTTCTACCAAAGGAACTTCTGGCCCTACAACAACCATTTTGATATCATTCTCTAAAACAGTTTGTTTTATTGCTTCAAAATCAGTGAGACTCAGATTAATGTTTACTGCAATTTTGGCTGTACCAGCATTTCCCGGAGCAACAAAAATTTGATTAATTTTTTTGCTTTCAGATAGTTTTAAGACAAATGCATGTTCTCTTCCTCCAGATCCTAAAATAAGTACGTTCATGTTAATTTTATTATTATGTATGCAAATATATTTTAAAATAATTAGGAAACTAAAATCCCCACTTTAAAAAATATTTAATTGCTGATGAGAGGTGTTTAAAAAATAGATTAGCATTTCTTAAAGATCCCTGTTTTAATATATGAACTATTTCTACTTGCGGAAAATATAATTTTTTCTTTCCTAAATCATCAATCTTTTTACAAATATCAACATCTTCCATGTATAAAAAATAACGTTCATCAAAACCATTTAGTTTCAAAAAATCATCCGTTTTATATAATTGAAAACATCCTGTTAAATATTCAGCAAAAAAAGGCTTAGATAAATCTTTTTCTCTGTATTCTCCTTTATGTATTATTTTTTTGAAAATAGGTTTTAAAAAATAAAATCTTCTTACAACGAGTTCGATAACGTTTGGATATCTTCTACAGGAATATTGGTGAGAGCCATTTAAAAATAAAACTTTTGGAGCTATCATTGCGATATTTTTATCTTTTTCTAATTCTAGAATTAAATTGGGAATAACATCTGGTTTAAAAGAAACATCTGGATTTAACACCAAATGAAACCCTGAATTATTCCTTAATTTTGCTATAATTTTGTTGTGAGCAGGTCCAAACCCAATATTTTGTTCATTTCCTATATATTCAATTCGGTCATCATTAAAAACAAACTCAAAAAATTTAGTAGGTGTATTATCAATTAAATATAGTTTTTTTTCAAAAGGTATATTTAAAAAACAATCTATTGTACTATGTAAATCAGGCAAACTTTCTTTAAATAATACTATTGCTCCTGTTAAAATTAAGTTATGTTTCATTTAATATGCTTTATCTTCTTGCTTAAAAAGACTGATAAAAGTTTGAGATATTATTTTGATATCTAAAAAGAAAGACCAGTTTTCAATATAAAAAATATCTAATTTCACTCGGTTTTCTATATCAGACTTCTTGACAACCTCTCCTCTATAACCACTAATTTGAGCTAAACCTGTGATACCCGGTTTTATCGAATTTCGAAGCAAATAATTTTCTACTTCATTTATATATTTTTTGGTCTGGATGTTTATATGAGGTCTTGGTCCAACAACACTCATGTTTCCTATTAAAACATTAAAAAATTGTGGTAATTCATCTAAGCTAGATTTCCTTAAAAAAGCACCTATTCTTGTAATTCGAAAATCATTTTTTGATGCTGAAACAACATCAGCCTCTTTATTTACTTTCATTGACCTCAGCTTATAACAATAAAACTGTTTACCATTTAGGCCATCTCTTTTTTGCTTAAAAAACAAGGGACCTTTAGAATCTATTTTAATAATAATAAATAATATAGGAAAGAGCCATGTTAAAATAAAAACAGAAACCATGAACGATAAAAAAACATCAAATACCCTTTTTAATATATGCGTTTCAATTTTTTCGAAAGGTAGAGGTTTAGGCTTTAAAATTGGAGTTGTCCCAAAATATTCTAAAATAAAATTTTTACTATATATTGCCTTGTTTTCAGGTAAAAATCTTAATTCTAGTTTTTTTTCCTCTACAAATTTTCTAATCTTAGTTAATTGATTAGGATTAACTTGAGAAAGGTCACAATAGATTTCATCAATTTTATGATCCTCGATATACTTAAACCCATCTTTTGAATATCCTAAATAATTTTTAGATTTATAAATTTTATCAGAAAAAAAGCCGTAAAAACGATAGCCTAGGTCATTTTTATTATGAAAAAGAGTATCTAATTTTTTTGCTGAACTAAGTTCTCCAAAAAGAACAACATTTCTAAAATTATTACCTTCAGACCTGTATTTTTTAAGAAGATAAAAGATAAAAAATTTGAGAAAGGTAACAGAACCCAATATTAAAAACAAAACAAAAAGCTGGTTATCAACAATTTTACCTTCTCTAAAAACACTAAAATAACTTAAATAAGCAAGTGAAAAAATAAAAAAATGCGACAATAAAAGTGAAACTAACCTACTTACATGTGTATATCTATACACATTATAAAACTTGGTATAGTAAGAAATAAACAACCAAAAGATTAAAATATATGAAAGAAAGGAAAGATTCAGGTATTCGCGATCTGAAATAATATAAAAAATACTATTAATGAGTAATAAATCTATAAAGATTATTAAAGGTCTTATGAATATGGAATTTTTTTGTCTCAAACACTAAACTTTTTTCTTTTACTAAATAATAATGATATTATAATAAAAAATACCATCCCTCTTTGCCTCCATAAAAAGGACTCCGTAATACAGACTACTAATATTAGAATTATAAAGGATAATAAAAAATAATTTTTAAGAATAATTGCATCTTTTAGCACTGAAAATAGTATCATTAAAAGGATACCTAAACCTACAACACCCAACTCTGCAAAAACTTGTAGGTATTGATTATGATAATTATAATTCATAAAACCTGGATATAAATTATACTCTTTATATTTATCGTTTAATGACTTTTGAGAATTATTTAATCCAAACCCAAAAAGTATTTTTCTCTGCTCCTTTAAAATTTCTGTAAATGCTTTTGTTTGAAATAGGCGCAAAGCAACACCTGTCCATAAATAAACGTGTCCAAAATCTTTTGTATCTAAAACCTCATTTATTTTTGTTTTTTCAAACTCTACTTTTACACGTTTTAAGAGATTACTGGAGGCAAATAAAAAAAGAATTATAATTCCTGAAATAAAAAAAAAATCTTTCCACTTTACTTTTTTATACTTTTTTCTTTTAAAAAAATATAAGAGCGCAACGATAAACGTTATTGAAATAATTAATTTAGAAGAAAGTAACATTAAAAAGAGACCTAAAAAAATCAAATAAGAAATTTCAACTTTTGATTTTTCTTTTTTTCCAAGAAAAAAACTAATTCCTAAACTTACAAATACCGATAAATAAATTGCATTTAAATCTCCTAAATTATTACTTAACTTGTGATAAAACAAATAACTGATATCACCATTTTGAATACAGTTTATGGCAGCAATGAACACACAGTAAACACCATAAAAAACTAATAATTTAGAAAAGATTCCAATTATTTTTTCATTGTTGAAGGGCTTATTAGAATTTAGCACAAATGCTAGCGGTAATGCTAAATAAGATAAAAAGCGCACCAAGCCTATTTTAGTATTCTCTAAATTTTCTGTCCAAAACAAAGAAAGTAGGCAAACTGCGTAAAAAATTATCAATAAAATTGATATTCTATTAAATTTAAACGTTGGTTTGTTGACGATATAATTAGTCAATGATACTAAAAAAAATAAAATCACTGCATTACTATTAAGTGCATGACCACCTAAAGGTAATGTAGCTAAAACTAAGATTAAGAATATCTCTGAAATATTATAATATTTATTTTGTTGCAAGACATTCATAAAAGTACGAGAGATAACTTCCATTTATTTTATTAATATCATACTCATTCTTGATTTTTAACATATTATTCTTAATTTTTGCCTGTTCATATTCTTTACTTTTACGTGTTAAATAAAAACTTACATCTTCAGCATTAAAAAAATAATATGCGTTCTCTTTAAGAACTGCTTTATTAAAGATATTATTGTGTGCAATTATTAAATTAGTAGAACCCATAGCCTCTAACAAAGAAGGATTTGTACCTCCTACTGAATGCCCATGAAAATATAGATTACAAAAGTATCTTAACGAGTTTAATTCATTTTTATTATAAATACTTCCAAGAAAAATTATTTGACTATTACTTTTAAATTTTTCCTTTATTTTTTTTCCAAAATTATTGATAGTATAATCACCAATAACTAAAAATGGGGTTTTACTTTTACTTAAAACTACACCATCTAAAATAGTTTCGACATTATTCTCAGGTTCTATCCTAGCAATTAGCATGTTATATTTTAGTTTCTCCAATTGAAACTTATCTAAAACGCTCTCATCTACATTAGCCACTATTTCACTTCCATAAGCTATAAACTTGGAGTCTTTTTGATACTTCCCATCTATGTATTTTTTAATTCCTTCTGAATCTGAAACAAGAAAATCACTGTGTTTCACTGCTAATCCCTCTGCGAATTTCAAGAATTTTTTAACAAAAAAAGTGTATTTGCTCCTTTTCCACTCTAAGCCATCCATGTTGGTAATAATTAATGGTTTATCGGGGAAAAGAAAAGACCAAACAGAACTACTTGTATAACCTAATTGTAAAATAATATCTAAATCTCTTTTTTTTGTATCTAAAATACAATTTAAATCATATATAAATTGACCGATTGTACCCGTTCTATTTTCCGGGTCGTTGCAATGTATTATGTGTACTCCTTTAAATAGTTTTTCTTTGTAAGGATGATTCGATGAGTTATAAACATAAACTTCACAATTTTTTTCTACCAAAAAAGTAGCTAAATATTCTGCAAATTGTTCAAAGCCACCATAATGATTTGGAATACCTCTAGTACCTATTATTCCTATTTTCATTCTTCTTTCAATTTTTTTTCAACATCAATACTAAAGTATAACAGTATTCCTAAGATAAAAGTATATATATCCATAACATTATAAATACCTGTAATAATTAAAGTTGTAAATACATAATACACAGCAATACCGCCTATTAAATTATAAATGACTCTTTGCTGAATAAAATTTGCTTTCTTGTAAGAATATAAATATAGTACTAACAAGAACATCAAATAAAATAATAATCCAATAACTCCTGTTTTAAAAAAGATGGTAACATAGCCATTGTGCAAAGTAGGTATATACCTCATGTTTTCTGATCCCAAAGGCGCATAAAATTTCAAGTCTACAAGAGCTCCAAAACCTTTACCTATTACAAAACTTGAAAATGTGTTCATTTGATTGATTGCCATACTAGCTTCGTAAGCCCGCCAACGGTCCCATAATTTTGCATGGTCTTTGATGTCTATACTTTTAACAGGTAAAAAAATTTCTGCGGGCGCTACTTTCATTTTATACAAAAATGATTCTATTCCTGGTTTATCTCTTTCAAATTCTCTGCTAAATAAATACGCATAAAATAAACTAAATGATACTAAAATTAAGAGACCATATTTTATAGCTTTCTTCGTTATGATTAAATAACTATAAGAAGCTAGCAAAAAAATAACCAAAGCAACAATCATTGTTCTTGAAAAATACAGCGAAAAAGATATGAAAAACACAATTAATATGATTTTCTTATACCACTTGTTATGGATTATCTCCAGTTCTTTATACTTCTTAGACACCAATAAAATTACAAGAGCAAATATTTCTATTTGATTCGATATGCCAGCAGCATTTCTAATATTACTAACAGATGCATTCCTAAAATCAACTAAAAATAGTACTTTTAAGATGTGGATTACAGCAAAAATAAATGAAACTCCTACAATAATTTTTAAAATACTTTTAAAATTGTTAATCTTTTTAGAAACTAAATACCCTGCTAAAATTGCCGCTATGGGTCTTGTAAAATATGCAAAATCTTTTATCCAATCATAGACAACATAGTTGTTAAATAAAGATGATATGCATGCTAATAAGACAACACTTGCAAGAAATAATACAATAACAACTAAGTCTTTAGATATTTTAGAGTAATAAATAAAAAAAGTGATTATAAATAATAAATAATTTATTTCAAATATTGAAATTGAAATTAATGCTAATAGAATTAGAGAAAGGTATGTTTTATGTGTACTAATTTTTAACAATCAAATTCATTTTTTATAATTTTAATAGCGTTAAAATTATCCTTAAAACTATTATAACTTTTGAGTAAGCTAAGATACATTGCTATATTAAAAAAATTTGTCTTTTACCTATTAATTATTTTTGCTGTAGAGTAATTATATGGCTTTTAAACTAAATGTTTTTAAATACCGTTCTTAAGTTTTATTTTTTATTATTGAGGTTAAAACTTTAGATGATGCTTTCCAGCTATAAGTATCTCTTATAAAAGTTTGAATTTCACTTAAATGAAGTGGGTTTTGGATTTTAAGAATTCCACTTAAACTTTTTGTTATTGCATCCTTATCATTGAAATCTATAAAATACGGACTAAAGAATTCAAAATCTTTCATGGCTGTTTTATTCGAACAAAGAACTGGTATTCTTAAAGCAGCTGCTTCTAAAGGCGGTATTCCAAAACCTTCTGCAAAAGTTGGATACGCAAACACCTTCGCTGCCTGATAAAACAATAGCAAATCATTCTCTGAAATATTTTTTAAGATGTGTACCCTCTTTTTTTGCTCTTTACTTAAACTTGTAATTAAACTTGTAAGTTCTTTATTATTTAGGGACTTTACACCAATAAATACTATTTGGGTATTCGTTTCTTCTAAATCGAAAAAAGCCTTTAATAAACCTTGTTGGTTTTTTCTAGGCTCTATTCTACTTACATAAAGAATATAGTCTTTAATTCCGAATTTATTTTGAATATAATCTATTGCATCTTTCTTGCTGTAGGGTAGAAAAAAACTTTCATTTACACCATTAGGTGTTATTAAAATTTTTTTGTTACGAAGTTTATAATATTCTTTTATCCTTTCTTTTGAGTAGTTAGAGACCGTTAATAAAAAATCTGATTTTTTTGCACTATACTTAAATAAGAAGTTTCTTTTTAATCGATATTGATACGAAAAATACGTTTTAAAATCATTAAATAAAACATCGTGAATTGTAACAATATATTTACAAGGTTTATATTTTAAAAAAGGAATTACGTATTGAAAATGAGCAAAATCGAACTGATGTTCCTTAATAATCTTTGGTATTTCAAAAAACATTCTTAAAACCCTACTCGACTGTTGAAAATAAATAAATTGAATGTTTTTAAGTTCAGAAAATTGCTTTTCGATACTTGGATCTTTAAAACATCCAATAACAATTAAAATATTTGGATTTTGTGCAGCAAACTCCAAATACAGTTCTCTAATATAGGTTTTTGTGCCTTGATGTTCCTTATTTAATAAGTAACCATCAACGAATATTTTTAAACCTTTTTTTGTAGACATAATTAATTTTCAACGAAATTTTGGCTAAAATACTACTTACTAAATTAAAATGCTTGGTGCTATATAGTTTATAACCCGTAAGGAGTTTAATTTCTCTTGATTTATTAAATCCAATAAAATGAATATAAGGGATCTTTGATAAAAAAATAATTTTTTTTCCCAGATTACTAATTCTTTTGCATAAATCGACATCCTCTACGTACATAAAAAAATCCTCATCAAAACCTCCAATTAAATTCCAATCTTTTCTTTTTATCATCATAAAAGATCCAGAAACCCAATCAACTTCGTAGCTATTTTTATCAAATTTACCCGTTATAAATTCCTCTCTTTTTTCATTTAAATTGGATAATCTTATCAAATCTAAAGGTTTTGGGAATTTCCCCACAGAAGATATATACTGCCTGTCTGCATTGAACATATAAATTCCCACAACCCCAATTTCTTCCTTTTTAACCTCCTTAAGAACTGGATAAATATCTTGTAAAAGAATTGTATCATTATTTAATAAGAGAATATTATCTCCTTTAGAATGCTGAACACCTAGGTTATTCGCTTTTCCAAATCCTAAATTCTCTTTTTCTTGAAATAATTCTACTTCAGGGTAATTTAATGTAATATGTTCTTGACTTCCATCCGTAGAATTGTTGTCAACCATAATTATTTCATAAGAAAATGAAGAACAATGGAGATCGATTGAATCTAAACAATCCTTTAAATAATGTTTGCCATTATAGTTTACGATAATAATTGAAAGTTGCATATATAATTTTGTATCCTCTTTTTATCCTAATTAATCTATTTACTTGAACTCTAGGGAAACTACTATTTTAATTTCTTATCCATAGATTTTTACATGTATGGATTTATGCCATTTATCACTTAAAACAAGGGGTATTATATCAATGAATTAAACGCTATAACGAAAGAGATTCTGAAAATATTTTAAAGGTTTATTTAAATATTGACAGAAATATTTAGATGATTCTTTTAACCATTCCTAGAAAATTTTTAAGTAAGGTAATCGGACTTTCTCTAAAAGCATTGGCTAGTAATAATTTTCTATTATAGTTTGGAGTATTTCTTCCGAACATTTTTAAGGCCAAATACCTTACAATCATATTTTGTTTTCTTTGCTTTTGATACGGCTGCATCAGCGCTGCTTCTTTTAAACTGTGTTCTGCATGAATACGCAGATACCCTTCTAAAACTGCATCATTGAGCAATTTTTCACCTAATCCTGTTCTTGGGATGATTAAACTTTTCCCATCCTTTTCCTCAAAAGAAGGATAACCACTTTTAGAAGGTGCCCAAGCATCTGCAAAAGTAATATCTGCAAACTCTCCTGTGCCATCTGGACATATTTTGCATCTAAATTGTAAATAACGATTCAAGACATTACCCCAAGAATCATTGTAGGTCATTTTTTGAACCTTTCCTTGTTTATCCTTTACCTTAAAATATCCTGGCCATCCGTCTCCTCGATATCTTAATTCAGAAATATTTTCCTCTTTTAAATTAAATCCTTGTATAAGTTTTTGTGTTCCTTTCTGACTCGGAACACCTGCACACATAAAAGACAATAAATACTTTATATTACTTTTAGCTAGCTCATTAGTTTTCATATAATTTCTGACTGCTACGATATCGCAAGGTTTACCAATTATGGCTATTTTATGATACTTTTTAACAATACCAACTAAATCTACTAAGGTTGCAGAAGGCGCATATCTTGAACCTGAATTACTTAATACTTCGCTGGCAGTTCTACTTACTTTAAATTCATTTAAATAGGGTTTAGATTCATTAAAACCCATGTGAAGAACACAATCTACCTTTGATGAATCTAATAAATAAGAGGCCAATGCAGTTAAACCACCACCAGAAGATCCAGAAAATCGTTGCTTAGCGTCTGTAGCATACCCAGAATGGATAGAAATATAAGGTCCTAAAAAGCTATCGTATCCTTTACCTTTTAAGGGTTGGTGGTGCTTACTATTAATTCCAGGGCAAATTTTTTCAAATAAATCCTCTTCATCAGAATTTAATTTATAAGTACCCGATGGTCTTAAAAATCCTTCATCATTAAACTTAATTTTTATGTTCTCTTTACCAAAAACAGATTCACAAAGACCACAACCTGTGCATAAATCATTTTTTATAACTACATCTTTGAGCATACTAACTTAATTCAATTTTTAGTAATTTTCTTTGATTACTAGCAATCAAAAGATCCTTAGTTTTACTTCTTAAATCGACTTTATGCATAATATTTTCGATAACATTCTGAATACCTTCAGCTTTTAAATCACTTATATTTATCACATGATCTTGTTGATTAAACATACTAAAAGTTCCTTCAAATTTATAGCTATAAGCCAAACCTATAGTAGGTACAGAGGTAGATAAACCCGCAATACAGGAATGCATTCTAGACCCAATAAAAAAATCTGTTCCTGAGATAATTGCTTTTAATTCTTGCGCATCATGATCTTTGTTAACGTATAACAGAGATTCTTTCAAAGCGTCTTTCTTTTTCATAATGCTTTTAATTGCTACGAGATCATCCTCACTTTTTGGATCTTTTTGATTGTACACATGAGGTACTAGTATCACTTTAAAACCCTCAGTGATTAATCTATCGATTAAATCAGATATTAATTTAGGATAACTTTCATACTGACCTTTTAAATTTTCATAATTATTTAAATACATTAAACCATTTACATTTATTCCGATAGTATTATCTTGAACCTGCATACCCCCTGAAACCCTGTTCACATAAACTGCCATATCAATTGATAGTTCCTTTTTAACCTTTAAACTATCTATAAAATCATACGCTTTGGTGTCTCGAACATACAATTTATTCAACCTTTTAAGAATATGTCCTCCAAGAAATTTACCAACTTTAGAGTCAAACGGTCCTATAGTTTGAGGTAAAAAAACTAATGGCTTACCCAAAAGCAAAATCAATTTAGAATCTGAAAAATGTCTTAAAATTCTTTTCAATCCATATAAATCACTAAAACTATCACCTTCGTTAATGTCAAACACAATATGATGTTTACTAATAAAAGAGGTAACTTTACACCTTGGTTTAATTGCAAAAAAAATATGCAAATAAGCCTGAAAAAGACCTTTTAAAACTTCTTTTTTTGAAAAATAATTTACTGCTACATTTATCTTTGCATCGTTTACATTTAATGAGAATATTTTACCTTCTGCTTCCCCAATGCAGAGTAAACTAATCTTAGCGTTAGGAAAATTACTTTTCAATAATGTTATAGCCCCTATTCCTAAAGCATTAACACCCTTATTATCACTTTCTAATGAAGCCCCTAGAAGTAGAATATTCTTATACATTATGTATTAATTTTTAAAATTTTTTGTCATCATACGACCCATTTAAATTGATGCTAAAACTCTCTATTACTAAATTTATAAAGCCAATAACTTCTTTTTTACTTTTTCATAAAAGAGCAAAGTTAAAGAATACCATCCTTAACTATTTATTATTTGTAAGTATCTAATTATTGATATAATTTTCTTTTTACATAGAAAAAATATCTTAAGAAACTATAAG
>JBNMNV010000006.1:0-31756 GCA_051278125.1 Polaribacter sp.
ACCCCAAGCTAAGTTACATAATGGGCTGTTATACTGCTCTTCCACAAAAGTTCCAGGCACTATAACGCCATTATGTAAAATAGCCACACCATCCAACGCGCACATCCGTTATTACTAATAACATGTAAAGATTCTAATAACATTCAGCCTTTAATGCTTTGTTTGTATGTTCATGTCGTTTTGATGATTTTTAATGAAGTTAAAGGATCAAACCCATTAAAAGTTGAATTGAAAACAATGAAAATAATTTTCAAAAAAAGAATTGAATTTTTCAAAATTATTCTAGGAGATAATTTTTAAGTTTTTAATATTTTTTAACCCCTTTTTTCCATTGAAAATAACCATTTGTTCCTTTGTGAATTTTAGCATCCTTAAAATGGATTAAAAAGTATCAATTTTATTTAGACCAATCTGAAGATATAATAAAAAACGATTTTAGTAGTCAAATGTGTAAATCCTTTTGGATTGAAAGAGCGGCTAAAGAAATTGAAAAGAGCAAATAATATGAATTAGAAAATAACAATGAATTAATTCAAAATATATTAAGAAGAATAGGAAATGGTGAAACACAATCATGAATTATTGAATAAATTACAGCTGCTAATAACTAAGCATATGGCGTGCCGATAGGATAGCTATCTGCCTAATTGACTAATATATTATTAAGGATAAGGGGTAAAACGACAGTTTGGATTCTAAAGATAGGCTTAAAACTTACTTTTTCAACTCGTTTTTAAAAATTGAGGATTGTAGATGGATTGAGTGCCAAGGCATTCTCAAATTTTAAAAATATTAATCCAATGGCGATTGAATGACATAATATGAGAAAAAAACCTTGTATTACGGATATCCGTAAAATTCTTTTAAAAATTGACTGTAAATTTGTTAAAAAAACTTATGCTCGAAGATGCAATAGAAGAAAACGCAGGAATTATGAATACTTTTCCTGATATTAAAGAAATTAAAATAACAAGTAAAACCAGTATTACTATTTTTTGGGGTAAGCAAGAACTTCAGGCAGAAGCCTTTACCTATTTTATCGATTTATTAGAATGGTGTGAAAAAAATCTAAAATCCACACTTGATGATGTAAAACCTAAGAATTTTATAACATCCCTTTTAACCGTTTGAAAAAAAAATAAAAACACTAGAATTTTAATAAAAAAGGAGATTATGAAATATAGATTCACTAGAATAAATTAATATATGTGTATTTATTTTTATAGCAGTTTATTAGCTCTCAACAATGTGGTTTTTCTAAAATAAAACTTGTTTATAAATATTGCACAGGTAAAAAAGATTGATAGCCAAAACCATTCATATAAATAAAAAAAATGCTAATGAACTTTTTTTCTACTTTACTAATAAAAAGAAATTTAAATAAGCATGATGGAAGACCATTATGGAAGTATCTTCTAAATGCAGAGGAACTAAATGATTTAAAAAAAACATTACAACTCTCTACTTCTAGTATTATATTAGATCCAAGAGATGTCTCTATGTATTATGCGCAATGGTGGAAGAGAAATTACAATGGAGGTATTCCCAGTAAACAAGAAGTATTTGAATCTATTGAAGGGAATATAAAATATTTTTATAATGAAGAAGAGTTTTACAAGTTAGCAAAAAAAGGAGCTCAATTACTGGGTGTAAAATGGATTAAAAAGCAAAACACGTTATACTTCAAAACATTATTGCTTCAAGGGGGGCTTCCTTTAAAACATATTTCAGAAAACCAAAGCACATATAAAGCATTTTTGGAGGCTGTTTTAGAAGAACAACCAGAAACGATAGAAGACTTTATTTTTAAAACTCATATTACTAATTTATTACCTAAATCGAGCCAGAATGATGTTATTTATGAAAATTGTTTTGAAATAGTTAAATCTATCTTGAATGAAGATGGCCAGTACGACCAATTACTAGAGTCTGAAGACTCACTCAAAGAGATAGCAAGTTCTTTAAAAACAAAAAGAGCTTCACTTAAAAGAAAAGTTAGACAGACAAAACCAAAAAATTATTGGTTGCTTAGCTTCAAAAATAATGATTGTAAAATTAATTTAAGGCTTGGTCTTGCAAATAAATATACTAAAGAAGCGCTTAGTGATATTTTAGGTTTTGATGCAATAGATAGAACTTATCAATTTTATATGGAAGATAATCTCATTTGTATTTTCCGTAAAATGGTTAATGGTCAATTTAAAACAGACTGGCATAACCAAGAAAATAAAGAATGGGATTTCACTGTTGGTTTACCTTACGCTTATGTAATAGATAATAACCAAAAAGTTGAGGTGAAAGATTTTATTCAATTAACACCAAATATAGAGGAGCCTACTTTATGGTCACAGTTTAATGATAATGAATGGAGACTAATTAAAGGAAATACGGCCGCAAATAAAGAGGCAGCGGTCTTGTACCCTTCCGATTGGCATTCTGGCTCCCTTGCTTCTCAAGTTACTTTATTTTCAAAAAAAATGGATTGGTTGCCTTTTGTAGGCGAAATTATTTTAAAATCTAATGAAGGAGGAAAAAGAAGTTATTTAAGTGGTGTTAGTTCGTTCGACTGGATAATAGAAAGTAAGAAACCAAAATGGATGTTAAAATCAAACTTACCAGTTGTGCAAGGAATTCCAAAGGTTTTTGTTTACGACGAAGATGGTTATTATATTAATAAAAATAAATTTAAAGTATATACAAGGAGACATAATTCAAAAGATGCTTGGGAAAATATTTCTGCCCTCAATTTTATACACATAGGTTGTTATGATTTAAAAATAGTGAAAGATGAATTAATAACATATGATGTTTACTATAATATTGGTAGACTAAAAGCAGAATATTTTAATCAAAGTATTTTTTCAGCTAAAATAAAATTTATAAATCCAGATGGCTTTGATTGTGAACTATACGATACTGAACTAATACACATAGATAAAGAATACGATTATTTTAATTTAAATACTGGTAACACTAAAATCCCAAAGCTTGTGCAAGGAGCTCTTGGTTATACAAGCAATAGAAAGCTTTTATTTGCTATAGTTGCTCCTTTTCAAGGAATGGAAATTACAGACAAAGATGGTCAAATCATTCAAAGTGACCAGCAAATTTCTCTTGCAAATATTTATGGTATGCGTCTTTTAAGCACTCCAGATAAAGAAATTTTTTTAAGGATTAGAAACAGTATAAAACGTGATGTTGTTATTACAAAAGTGATCAAAGAAGGCACCCAGCAACCATTAATTTCATTTAAGGATGAAATTGTGAGACTTTTTTATCTTGACGATGCCATGGATAATTCAAATAAAGTTAATCTAGAGTTGTCTCAAGGAAATGAAAAGAGAATATATAAAATTGCTGGATTTAGTCATACGCTTGATGTTATGAACCAGTTAGAAAGAGAGGTAAGTATCTTCCCTTCAAATGATAATCTAGAATTATTTGCGGTACCGCTTAATTGCTCGTCAGACTATATTGATGTTATTCCATTAATGGAAAATGAATCATCTTATAGTATTCCCCAAACGAATATATCCAGCCAATTTATTATAATTTCTTCGAAAAATGAAGAATATAAATTAATGCCAAGGTTTGTAAATACAATTGAATTTACTCCGGAAACAGTTACAAAACAAACAGATATAGAGGTAAATTTAAAAACAGAGCGCATTGATAATTATCATGATGAACTATCAAACGCTAATTTTAAAGATGATATTTGGAAGCTCGTACTAGCATATTTTAATATTTCTATTCAATATGATATTCCATTTTCAACCTTTGATCAGTTACGTGCGATTTCAAGGAGTTCTGAAGTCGCATCAAGAGCATTCTTATTTTTGGGGATAAATCAATATGATTCAATTGAGTATATTCAAAAAGCAATACCAGAAATGGAAAAAGATTTGGGTTTTTGTTTTCATTGGATAGCAAAAATAGATTGGGAAAATGCAATTAAGGAAGCAAATATGCCTGATGATTATAAATATCACACTCATATTGTTGAACTTATTTCTTCATATATGGGTGAAAATGAATTACAAGAGCTCTTCCAGTTTATAAACGGTTCAAATATTCATTCAGAACCGGTTTTACAAAGAAATATTATTGATTTAAGGTCTCAATTAGGGGCGAGAGTATTAAAAGAACTCCCTTATAAGAGCCCGAAAATTAATAATAATTACCATATTCAAATTGAAGAACATAAAAAAGTAAGATTATTGTTACATGCACCTATAGCTGTTGCTGAGTCAATTACTAACGTGCAAAAAAAATATACCATTTGGGGAGGTGATGAAAAAGCAGAAGTGATAAGGAGAAACATTCAATACAGTCAATATCTTACCCCAAACTTTTACAACAAAACTATTTTACACGTCCTTAATAAAATTTAAACGTATGAATTTTAAAGAATTTTATCATAAAACCGAAAATCGTTTAACCGATGCTATTTTGTCACTTTGGGCCACAGGTGATAAAGAAATGCAAGATTATTTTAAATTTTTGTTGTCTCAAGAGCCAATTATAGCAGATGCTGTTTTTCAAAACACATTTCCTTGGGAACAAGATCAATTAAATTTTGGTCAGACAGCAAATATTTTTAGTAAAGAGTTTGTGAATGCTTTAGATAAAATAAAAAATAAAGATTTTAGATTTCCAAAAGATCGTAAACCATACAAACATCAGCTTAAAAGCTGGGATATTTTGCTAAAAAAGAACAAATCAATAGCCGTAACTACGGGGACAGGTTCAGGAAAAACAGAATGTTTCATGCTTCCTGTTATTCATGATATTCATGAAAATTGTAAAAACAAAGAGGGTGTTAATGCCATTTTTCTATATCCTCTAAACGCTTTAATCGCTAGTCAAAGAAAAAGAATGCATGCTTGGTGTTCTGCAATTGATGGCGTAAGATATGCCCTTTTAACGGGCGACACTGTAAACAAAGAAAGTAGTAAAGAAAAGAAAAGGAAAGCTTTTCCTGAATTAATTTCTAGACAGCAGATTAGAGAATCACCTCCACAAATTCTATTTACAAATCCAACAATGCTAGAATATATGTTGGTGCGTAATGCAGATGTTCCTATTTTAGAAAAATCTAAAGGATCTTTAAGATGGATTTTATTAGATGAAGCCCACACCTTAACAGGTTCCAAAGCATCAGAAATGGCGCTTTTAATTAGACGTGTGGTAGCTGCATTTGAGGTTGATATAAAAGATCTTAGATTTGCAATAACTTCCGCAACTGTAGGAAATGGGAATACAGATTCTCTTAAAAAATTTATGTCTGATTTATGTGGTATCTCTAGAGATCAAATAGAGGTAATTACTGGTAAAAGAGTAAAAAACCAAATAGCTGATAAAGATATCCCTCACTTATCTAAAACATTGTCTCAAAAAAATATTAAGTCATTAAGAGATAAATTTTTAAGCAAAAAGGGAGAAAAAGTTTTAACGCAAAGTGAAATAGGAAAGTATTTAAATATTCCTAATAAATCGGACCAGTTAAAAGCAGTTGATACACTTTCAGAGCAAAAGGTAGATGGAAATAATTTACTACCAGTTCGTGGGCACTTCTTTACCAGAGGTATTGGTGGTGTGTATTCTTGTACCAATATAAAATGTAATAAACATAAAAATCAAAAACCTAATAAGGCATTAGGTACTATGTATACCATCGCTGGTAAAAAATGTTCTTGTGGGCATCCATTATTAGAGCTTGTTGCTTGTCGTAGTTGTGGTAATATGATGCTGGAAGCAGAAAGAGTAAAAGGTGTAAATGGTACAGATAAAGTTACTCAAAAAGCTACGGTGGGTTTCGATGCATTTGTTATAGAGTCTGATAATAATGAAGAGCATCAGCAAGAATCAACAAATACTAACATAGTAAGGTTAATAACAAATAAAGGTAAGTATAATCCAAGAAATCAAGAATTATTCCCATGTAATATAAACCAAGACAACGAAATCGGGGAAGGCGATGATTTTTTAATGACCGATAACAATCAATGCCCTCATTGCGCAAATAAAAATGAAAATCCAATTCATTTTAGAATATCATCTGCTTTTACTAATAGAATTTTATCGGATATTGTTTTAGATCAAACAGAAGTTGCAGTAAAACAAACTACAAACACCCTTTATAAAGGGAGAAAATATATTTCATTTACTGATAGTAGACAGGGTACAGCTAAAATTTCTGCTTTAATTAATATTGATGCTGAGAGTGATTGGATAAGATATCAGGTATATCATTATTTACTTAACAAATTAAAAGAAAACCAAGTTGATGCGAGTATTGATGAATTATTAAGGGAAAGAGCTAAACTTTTAATCGAGCTTGAGAATACGCTTCCTTTTAGAAAAGTAGGGATACAAAAAGATTTAGACCTTATAAATTCACATCTTGATGAAGGAAATAAAGGTTCTCCATTAGTCTCAAGCAGGTCTTCTTGGAAAGAAATAATTGATTTTGTAAAAGAAAAGGATGACTTCAAAACACTTTTTTATAAAGGAGCCAGAGGAAATAGTTTAGCTAGAGATAATCAAACGTATGCAAAATCATTATTATATGACCAATTTGCTAGAAAAATACCTCGAGAAAGATCTTTAGAAAATTTAGGATTATTAAATATTGTCTATCCTAAGCTAGATAATCTAAAGACACCAGAAATAGCCAGTAAATTAAGTATTACAAATGAAGAATGGTTGTCTTTATTAAAGATATCAGTAGATTATATTATTAGATATAAATTTAATTTTTTCTTCGATGATGCAATGCATTTGTTTACATCTAAGTTTTATCGTTCGGATATAATTTACCCTTCAAATTCAGATATTGTAAGTAATAATAAATGGAAATTATACAATCCAGCTTCAATTACACAATCAAAATTGGTATTGTTAATTTGTGCAGGCTTAGGTTGGTATGATAGGGGAGATATATCGGAAGTAAGAGAAGATCAACTGAATGAATTATTGGAGAAAATATGGAGAACATTACAACAGAAGATTTTAACACCAGATGGTGATGGTTTTAAGTTAGATTTTTTTCAAAGCACTCAATTTGAGTTAGCTGGGAAAGAATATTTATGTCCAGTTACAAATAGACTAGTAGATAAAGTTTTTAGAGGTTTTTCTCCTTTAATAAAAGGAAATTTAGAAACTAATAATTTAATTAATTATAAGATAGATGCATCTAAAAACTATGAGTTTCCTAAATATGACCATCCATATCATAAGGATGAAGATAATGAGGATGTTTCTTTAGTAAAAGTAGAAAATTGGTTAGAAGAAAACAGTATTGAATCTCGAGAGAAAGGATTATGGAATAATTTACATGAGCGTATTTTTGATTTTGACAAACTATATCTTGCGGGAGAGCATTCTGCACAGCAAGACAAAACACGTTTAAAACAATTAGAAGCACAATTTGAAAATGGTGAGATAAATATTTTAAGTTGTTCTACAACCATGGAAATGGGAGTAGATATTGGTGGTATTTCTGCAGTTGTGATGAGCAATGTGCCTCCTATGCCAGCAAACTACCTTCAAAGAACAGGACGTGCTGGTCGTCGTGCAGAAAATAAATCCTTAGCACTTACATTTTGTGCACCAAACCCTATAGGGTTAAGAACAATGAATAATCCGAAGTGGGCGTTAGAGCATAAAATAGCACCACCTATTCTAGCTTTTGACAGCAAAAACATTATTACGAGACATGTAAATTCATTATTATTTGGTGTGTTCATAAGGCATCAGGATAATAACAATAGAGGCCTAAATGTAAAAGAAAATATCGAAAAATTCTTTTATGATAACCCACCTACCATTGCTCTTAACTTTCTGAATTGGTTGGATCATCTGGATGCTTTAGTATTTCAAAAACAGCTAATATATTTAGTAAAAAATACACCCTTATCTCAATCAAGTTCAGAAGAACTCATCTCAATAGTTTCCGATAATTTTAAAAATATTGTAAATAAAATAAGAAATTTAAAAGAGGGGTATGAGAATAAATTAGAAGAATTAAAAATACAATTTGGTGATTCAAGTCCAGCCTACAAGGCAGTAGGATACAGAAAGGGACAATTTCTCCAAAAATTCGTACTTAGTTATCTTGCTGAAGAAGGATTTTTACCGAATGCTGGATTACCAACAGGAATTGTTGATTTTGAAAAAGTCACAGTATCAGATTTAAGAGGAGGTAATAAAAAAAGACTTAAATCTAATCCAAGTTATCCAATAGCTAGGGCATTAACTGAGTTTGCACCTGGTAATAGCATATTGATAGATGGTCTCAACTACAAATCTTCGGGTATTGTGATGAGGAATAACTGGGGTGATTCAGCAGAAAGAAACGTAATTCAAGGGTGTAAAAGTTGTGGGTATCAACGTTTATTAGAGGTCCAGGGTGATATTGGAGATAATTGTCCAAAATGTAACCATATTGGTTCTTTCAAAGGTTTAGAATTAGGTGAACATAAAGGAAGTTATACAGAACTTGTTGAGCCAGCTGGGTTTTCAATCGATTTATATAGCAGTCCTAACAGAGTAGTTTCAGAAAAGAGTAAACCCCAATACCTAGAACCTTTACTATTGAATATAGAACCTTGGGCTACAAATCAAAACCGCTTTATAGATTTTAGAACAAGTTCAAATCAAAAAGAAGCACAAATACTTTTTTACAATACAGGTGAAGGTGAAGGCTATAGTTTATGCATGGACTGTGGTAAAGTTGAAACTTCTAGAGAACGGTTAGAAGGGCATAATAGATTAAGAGGTGGTAGAGATAGCAATGGTCAAAGTATTTGTGCTGCTCAAAACGTGAGAGAAAATATAATTTTAGGGAGTAAGTTTAATACAGATTTCACGGAAATACGCTTAAAAAATATAAATCACACTTTTGTTAATGATAAAAAGCTCGCTTATTCTTTAGGTGTGATCTTTACGAAATCATTGGCAGAGTACTTGGCTATTGAAGAAGCAGAGTTAGGTTTTGGAATTAAAAAATACAACGGATACCAAACGATTTTTATTTATGATACAGCCAAAGGAGGTGCAGGTTATGCATCTCAATTTAGATTATATGCAGATAAAATAGTAGAATTAGCATTAGATGTTTTGTGTAATTGTGATTGTCAAAATGCCTGCACAAAATGTTTAATTGATAGAAGTACCCAATGGCATATTGAAGAGCTAGACCGTTTTATAGCAATAGATTGGTTGCGTGCCACAATGGAAAATCAGTTGCCCAAAGAATTAGTATCTAAAGAAGATAAAGTAAGTGTAATCTATGGATCTTTAAATGATGAAATCAATAGATTAAATTATCATTTCGGAATTAAAGAAATTAATATTCACATCAACAGTAAAATTGCAGAGTGGGCTATTGAAAATATTAGCTGGATAGAAAATTTAAAGAGAGATAGAATTACTATAAATTTGGTGATAGAAGGTGCTGTCGCTTTTGTGAACAACCAAGAAAAACTGACTACATACTTATTGTCTCATAGTTTTAATTTAAAACAAGGAAAGAATCATCACATTTTTGATTTTCCGACGCACTTGGCTGTAACCCTAAAAAATGGTGATAATATAAGTTATATTTCAAAAGGAAGTTATGATAGCTTAAATGAAGATTGGACCTTCAATATAATAGAAAAATTCTTTAAGGTGGAAGATGCTGTCCTTGAAAGTTATGAACTTTTTGCATTGCCAGAATTAGCAACAGGTAATTTGTTTGAATCGCGCATTAAAGGCAGTATTCCTAAAAATAGCAAAAGTAATAGTTTAGTAAAATTAATGACTGAAAATCTAAAAGATCATAAAGAATTACTTTCTAAAATAGCAAACCAAACTTACAAAGTTTCTTATTTCGATAAATACAATCAATCTGAATTTTCTATGCGTTTGATGCTCCAATTTATCAATCAAATCAAAGAGCTTTGGTCAATTAATGTCTTAGAGTTAAACGTTCATCAATCTAAATCAGATTTCAAAAGTTATAATTATCCAGAATATATAATTCATAATTATAAAGATTTAGATGACTATGTTTATGACTTAAAAGAAATTTCACATAATTTTAATTTTACTGTAAATTGTAATGAAGAATATAGATTACCACATTATCGATTCTTCGAGTTTAAAGGTGAAAAATCATCCTTTAGTATAAGAATAGATGCTGGTGTTGCACATGGTTTAAAACCTGTGGGGAGACTAAGGTCAGAAGATATGAGTATGGATAATCAAATATTTGATATCAGAAAAGATGTGAATTATGATATTATTTACAATATCAGTTTAGAAGACAATTAAACTGTGCGAATACTCTGCGTAAGTTCATGTCATCTTTGTAGCAACAAAAAAACATTCAACGAATAGCCATGCTAAACATTTCAAAACTCAAAAAAATAGACCCTAATGATTCCAGTTTAAAAATAATTGTTCCTAAAAATATGGGAATTTATTTTTGGTTTAAAAATGAAACAGATGAATTAGTATACATAGGTTCAGGTTCTGGTGTGAAAGGTCTTTATAATAGAATTGTAGGGCAACATCTAAATCCTAAATATATAGAGTATAGAGCTAAAGTGCACAATCTAGAAAAAGATGTTTATCAACTTAAATATCCAATTATTAGAGAAAGAGATAATGCCCCAGGAATTGATCAAAGTGCTTTTAGAAAAAATATTGGTAGAACTTTTAAGGTAAAACCTGGCACGGGTACTGTTAATTTTATAAAAGATAATTTTTATCTTAAATATTTAGAAGTAGAACAAAAAGAAAAACTAATTGATTTAGAGAAAGAGTTGATTTTTGAATACAAACCAGTGTTAAATATTAGTCATAAATATAAAATTTCTAATAAATTACAATAGACAATAAGGGCGTATTACATCGTTTTAATAAATGATATATTAACACTAAACTTCTCAATGCTATTAAAGGATAGCGCATATTGTATGCTAAGAGGGTTTTATGAAAAACAATTAAAATGTAGAGGGTAATAACAAATAAAATCAGGTAATTACTTAAATATATCATATAATTTGTTTCTTATTGTGGTATTTAAACAGATTGCATACCTTTAGTTTAAGTTAAAATTGCGAAAAAAACACTAATTTAATTACGTATATCATTGGTTTATTGCTAAATACTCAGGTATTATTGTATCTATTGAAAAAGAAAAAAAATAATGGCAAATAGTAAACACGCACATATTAGATATAATATTCTAGACTATTGTTTCCGCAATAGATCTTTTACTTTTAGTGAACTATTAAGTTTTGTAAATGAGAAGATTGCAGAAATCTATCCAGGGGAAGGCATATCTATTAGAACATTAAGAGAAGATATAAAAGTTTTTAGAAATAAAGACAAAGGCTTTGGGGCGCCACTTCCAGAAAATATTCGGATTCTTAGATATACAGATTCTAATTTTTCAATTGCACAAAAACCTTTATTAGCCTATGAGCAGTATTTAATTGAGGCATCTCAGCAGCTTTTAGAGAGGTTTGAAAATCATCCAAAATACAACAGACTGGCAGAAGCTTTAATAAAATTTCAAGATGATGAGGAAGAAAATGACATTTCTAAAACTTTATTTTACGACAGTAATGAAGAGTATAAAGGAATTAAACATTTAAAGCCATTATACCTAGCCATTAAAAAGAAACAAGTATTACAAGTAACTTTTAAGGGGTTTCAAGATAAAACTTCATCAACTTTTGAGTTTCATCCGTATATTTTAAAGCAGTATAATAATAGATGGTTTGTTTTTGGATTGAATAAAACCAACGAAATTAAAGAATGGAGCATCCCTTTAGATGAAAGACTAATAAAGTTTGAGGTAATTGAAGATGCTACGTATATAGAAACAGAAGTAGATTGGGAAACCTTTTTTAGAACGATGGTGGGTGTGGTGAGGCCTAAAGATGCTGAAATAGTAAAAGTAGTTTTACGTTTTTACAATGGTAGAGAATATTATTTTAAAACAAAACCATTTCAAGCTGATTTTGAAGAATTTTTTGAGGAAGACAAACAAGATCAAGTTTGGTTCGAAACAATTATTAATAAAGAATTGGTCCAACAACTTTTGTCATACGGTCAAGATGTAGAAATAATAGCACCTAAAAGTTTAAAAAAAGAGATGAAAGAGCACGTAGATTCAATGAGAAAATATTATTTAAAATAACTGTGCAATTATTTCGCATTAATTAGTCTTTAATTTGCAGAGTAATTGTAAAATTTTAATAAATGAATAAGTTAGAGGATAATTTCTGGAGTTTTTTTAATGATGTAAGAGGGCATAAGGATATAGGAGAACTTCGAGAAATTGTAATTTCTTTAATTTTCTTAAAACATGCAAATGATAAAAATGTTTCAAATCAATTTAGTGAAATTTCAATACCAACCAATGCCGATTGGTCTTATTTAGTAAATAATTTAGAAAGTGGGGATTTTTTAAACCTATTAAATAAAGCTTTTTTATCCTTAGAGGATGAAAACGAGAAAATTAAAGATACATTTAGCACATTTAATTTTATAAATAAGTTTAACAAAGATTTTGACTTACAGTTAGTAAAAAACCTCTTTATAAAAATTTCAGAATTTGGGTTATTAGAAGGTGATGTAAGTTTTTCTAACTTCATAGGCATATTACTTTCAAAATTTTCAGATTATGAAGGAAGGAATCTAACAAGCTTTATAACACCTGAGTCAGTTTCAAAATTAATGGTGCAATTACTTGATTCAAAAGATGGTTCAATTTTAGATTCTAGTTGTGGAACAGGAGGTTTTTTTCAGAAAATTGAAGATAAATATCCTCAGCAAAAATTTCAATTTTATGGACAAGAGATTTCTAGTTCTGTACTTACTATTGTAAAACTACGTTTTGCATTTAGTCATAAAAATTCATTTCAATTTGGTCAGCCCAAAAGTACTCTTATAGATAATCAATTTCCAGATTTAAAGAGTGACGGTGTAATTATGCACCCTCCTTTAAATGTAATCAATTGGTTAAATAACGAAACTAATATTGATCCAAGATTTCACTATGGATTACCTCCAAAAAATAATGCGAATTTAGCATGGATACAGCATGCTATTCATCACCTTAAACCTAATGGTAAAGCAGTAATTTTATTAACTGAAAATTCATTGTTTTCAGCTAATAAAAGCGAAGTTTCAATTAGAAAAAAGATAATTGAAGATAATTTTTTAGAGGCTATCATTTCTTTACCCGGAGGTATATTAAATAATAGTGGTGTTAGAACTTGTATTTGGGTTTTAAATAAAGCAAAAATCACAGAAGATATATTGTTACTAGAATCTGATTCGTTTGTAGAAAATAATTTAAAAAACATTGTTTTTTCGGATAGTGCATTAAAAGAAATTATACAGATTTATAATGAATTTTTGGAAGTTCAAAATATATCTAGAATTGTTAACAAAATAGAGTTGAGGAGGAATGATTACAACATTCATCCTTCCAAATATATTGAAGTTTTACTAGATGGTGAATTAACAAACCCGGTATATTTAAGTGATCTATTAATTCCAACAAAAGTTAAAATAGGTTCGCTTACTTCTCTTTTAAAATCTCTAAGCATTAAAGATTTATCTAATGATGTAGATAATTTTGAAATAAATACTTCTGAACTAGAGAAAAGAGTTGGTTTAAGAAATCATGTTCTTTTTAAAGGGAGAGCTTTATTACTAGCTACTTTAGGAGGAAAATTAAAACCCTCATTTATTGATACTTTGAATGAGGAAATTGCAATTCAAAAAAATGTAGCTATTTATAATGTCGATGAGGAAATAGTTTTAATTGACTTTTTAATTCAAGAGCTAAATAAAGAATATGTTAACAGGCAATTTTTGAGTTTTTTAAAAGGATTTGGGGTTAAACATATTAGAAAAGGAGATATTCAAAATTTTATAATTGATGTACCACCTTCTATTAGCCAGCAGAATGATATTGTAAAACGTGAAAAGAAAATTCGTTTTGAAAAATTCGTTTTAGAATTTGGCTTTCAAAAGCAATTAGACGTTTTTAAGAAAGAACAAGAAGCAGATTTAAGTTCTAAAAGACATATGTTAAACCAGGATGTTTCCAGTTTAAATTCTATTGTCGAATATATTAAAGGAGAATTTATTACTTATGAAAAAGGAATTCAATTAGAAACAATTTTAGATGATAGAGATGGTACTACTATGAAAACATTATTAGATTCCTTATCAGAAACAGTAAAAGTAATTTCTAATCAGGTTAATTTATTGTCAAATGATGAAGATATATTAAATAAAAAAGTTTTTGATATAAAATTATTTTTAAAAAAATTAGTAAAAAGAGAGACTAGTAAGATTTTTACTATAGTTGAGTTTTATGATCATGACGAATTTAATACTAAAATTTTGGCTGATAAGAAGCAGCTTAGAAATGTTTTTAAATCCGTATTAGATAATGCTATTAGACATGGTTTTATCAATAATTCAAAAGACTATGTTTTCAAAATTACTTTAAAGGATAATGGAAATTATATTGAATTACTCATGGAGAATAATGGGAAAGCTCTGCCTAAAGGTGTAACTAAGCAAAGTTATAGTACTAAATCTATGAAGGCCGGTAAGACTGGAAATACAGGTTTGGGTGGATATCATGTGGGCGTTTTTGCAAAATCCCATGGTTTAGATTGGGATTTGATTAATAGTGAAGATGAAGAGTTTAAAGTGGGTATATTATTAAAACTTAAGAAACATGAATAAATATACAGTACTCTGGATTGATGATATATTTAATAAGGATTTTGATAGATTAGCATATCAAAATGGTATTAAGCTGGTTCATTTCAAAACATCTTTAGAAGGGATGTCTAGTTTAGAGTTAGGGTTAAAAACTAATATTTATGATGCCGTAATTTTAGATGGTTTAGCTTATGATAAATCTGAAGATGAAGAACATAGCATTGATGGTTTAATTAACTCTTTAAATATTATTGATAAATTAAGACAGTCAAAATGGTTTCCAGTTTATATCTTCACTGGAGAACTAAATAAAATGGAGTATAAAGGTGATGTAAAATGGATTAAAAAATATAATGTTCTGATTGTAACTAAGGGTGTTGACAATAAAGGGTTTATAGATGATTTAATAGCAGCAGTTGATAAACAAGAAATTACAAATCTAAAAAACAAATATCCTAACGCTTTTTCAGTGTGTGATGATAGCTATTTAGGTTCTAAAGAATTCGCAAGAGTTCTTCAGCTAATAAAAGATATTGAAAATCCAGAGAATATTTCAAACCAACAAGATGCTTTATTACCAATGCGTAAAGTTTTAGAAGCTATATTTAAAAAATTAAATAGTATTGGTTTGATTCCTGATAAAATTCAAAATGGTAGTGGAGCAATTAATGGTGCAAGTTTTTTTTTAGCAGGGAATAATAAGGATTATAATTACAAAGAAGAATTAATTCACCCTGTAATTGCTGAATCTATCCGGCACTTACTAGGTTTAACACAAGATGCTTCTCACAATGAAGGTAGTAAATTAGGTGCAGATACTTATTTAAGCGATTCAATAAATAGTTATTTATATCAATCACTTTGTTTTTCTCTATTAGAGGTTTTGGAATACATAAAACCTTTCTTAGATAGTAATTCTGATAAAAAAATAAACCAATCTAAATGGGAATTAAAAGAAACTGTATTTAATTCTGATGATTTTGTAAAAGGGAAAATAACTAAAGTTGCTGAAAATGGAAAAGGTACATTTGAATCAATACAGCTTTCATCAACGATAAGTGTTCGTCTCGATTTAATGAAAGAGTATAAGTTAAAAGAAGGATCATTAATTACTATTACAACAAAACCTGGTTCTAGCAAAACGAGTAAATTTATTAACGAAATTATGAAAGTCAATTAATTATATGACCAACAAACAATTAAAAGAATTAGAAGTCAAGCTTTGGGACTCAGCCAATGCAATGCGTGCGCATGGTGGACTAAAAGCAGCAGATTATGCAGTACCAGTTTTAGGTTTAATCTTCTTAAAGTTTGCAGAAAATAAATATAGTCAACACGAACCAGATATTCTAAAAGAATATAAAAAGGATAAAGGAACTAGATTAGAGCGTGCTATGCAGGATATTGCAATAGCAAAATGTGGGTTTTATTTGCCAGATGATGCTAGATATGACTATTTATTAAATATAAAGGGTAATAAAAGAGCTGAAGCTTTACGTGATGCAATGAAAGGTATTGAAAAATACCAAGATGCTAAGTTTCAAGATGTTTTACCTACCGAAGCCTACTTTGAAATAGAAAAGAAAAAAGATGACATTCTTCCTGAATTGTTAAGAACATTTTCAGACATTCCAATGGATGCTTCAGGAGATATATTTGGTAAAATCTACGAGTACTTCTTGGGTAAATTTGCAATGAGCGAAGGACAAAAAGGAGGTGAGTTCTTTACACCAACCTCTGTAGTACGTTTTATTGTTGAGGTTATAGAGCCTTACAAGGGTAAAATTTACGATCCTGCCTGTGGTTCTGGAGGTATGTTTGTACAGTCAGCAGATTTTATAGCACATGAAGGTCATGATTTAAAGGATATTTATGTCTATGGTCAAGAATACATGGGTGAAACCGTTCGTTTGGCAAAAATGAACCTACTAGTGCACAATTTAAGAGGTGAAATTACAGAAACCAACTCTTATGATAGTGATCCATATGAAGGATTCGAAAAGTTCGACTTTGTAATGGCAAATCCACCATTTAACGTAAAGTCTGTAAAAGAAAGTACGGTTAAAAACGATGAACGTTTTTATAAATATGGTTTACCAAAAAATAAAGGAAAAAAAGACGATAAAATCTCGGATGCTAATTACCTGTGGATTTCCCTTTTTGCAACTTCATTAAATAAAAATGGACGTGCAGGTTTTGTAATGCCTAATTCTGCCTCTGATGCTCGAAACTCAGAATACGACATTCGTAAAAAAATAGTAGATTCTGGTATTGTAGATTGTATGGTGAGTATGCCCACCAATATGTTTTTAACGGTAACCTTACCTGCTACTTTATGGTTTTTCGATAAGCAAAAAGTGCATACAGACCGTAAAGACAAAGTATTGTTTTTAGATGCACGTAATGTCTATAACCAAATAGACAGAGCACACAGAGAATGGACTACAGAAAACCAGCAAAATTTGGCAGCTATTGTGCGTTTATATCGTGGTGAAACAGCGCGTTATTTAGAGTTAACAGCATCATATATTAAAAAAGCTCATAACGCTTATGCACAAATTGCACCCAACCAAGAAATAGTGGAGCAGCAATTAGACAGTTTAGTACAAAACTTAAAAACTTACGTTAAGGAGACCAAGGACGAAAAACGCACACCTGCAAAAAAGAAAGCACTTGCTGAAGCTGATTTCTTTAATGTTTTGGATGGGTTTCAACGTACCCAATCAAAAACAGAGCTATTAGATACTGTAATGGCTAAAGATGCATCTTTAGAAGTGCCTTTAGATAGCGATAGCCAATTAAGAATTGCGAAACATCTAGAACAACAAGTAGCCCAAACCAAAAAAACTGCTGAAGCTTTAAAACAAGATATTAATACAATTTTAGAACTCTATCAAATAGCCGACAAAAACTTAAAGTTAAAGAGCGATAAAATTTGGACAACCAATAATCTATCTAAGGCAGATAAAAATTTAGAAGAAGCTTTACAGTTATATGAAGAAGCGACAGAGCAAGCGACCTATTGGTGCACCAACATTAATTGGTTACAAACCCGTTTCCCAGAAGGCAAGTATGAAGATGTAGTTGGTTTATGTAAAATGGCTGATAAAACAGAATATGTTGATGAACAGGATTATTCTTTAAATGCAACGCGCTATGTAGGTATTGTGTTTGAAGATGATTTAATAAATAAAGAAGAGTTTAATTTAAAATTTAAAGATTTACAAAATAATTTTAAGTTCTTAGTTAAGAACGGTCAGGAGTTAGAAAATAAAATTATTGTTAACTCAAAATATCTTGTAGAATGATTTTAAATGATTTATGTGAATTTATTATTGATTGTGAGCATAAAACTGCACCAATTCAAGAAATAGGATACCCTTCTATTAGAACACCAAATATAGGCAAGGGCAATCTAATTTTAGATGGTGTGAATAGAGTTTCTGAAGAAGTATATTTAGAATGGAGTAAAAGAGGTAAACCAGAACCTGGAGATTTAATTATTGCTCGTGAGGCACCAGTTGGTAATATCGCTATTATTCCTGATGGTTTAAAAGTTTGTCTTGGACAGAGGACAGTTTTAGTTAGGCCTAATAATGATAAAGTGGATTCAAGATACCTTTGTTATTATTTGTTAGGGAACGAGGCACAAGGGCAAATTTTGACAAAAACAAGCGGAGCTACTGTAGCACATTTAAACATGAAGGATATTCGAGGTTTGAAAATAAGTAACCTTCCAAATATCTCATTACAAAAACAAATAGCCTCAATACTTTCCGCTTACGATGATTTAATAGAAAACAACAACCAACGCATAAAGCTATTAGAAAATATGGCAGAAGAAATCTACAAAGAGTGGTTTGTACGTTTTCGTTTTCCTGGGTATAAAGAAGCTGCCTTTTTAGATAAAGAAGGCATACAAGGTACGCATGGAATAAAAGGAGCTATTCCTGAGGGTTGGGCGAAAGTGAGATTAGATAAATATATTGATTTTGAAAAAGGTGTTGAACCTGGAAGTGCAAACTATGAATCTGAATGTTTGGATGAAAACTATGTTTCATTTTTACGTGTTGGAGATTTAGGAAGCAGATATAGTAATATTTTCATAAAGAAAGAATTATCTAAAGGTAAATACGTAACAAAAGATGATATAATAATTACTCTAGATGGTACTGTCGGTAAAGTTGCTATGGGATTTGAAGGGTGTTACTCTTCTGGTTTAAGAAAAATTGTATATAAGACAGATTTAATTAAACGAAGTTTCATATATCTCACATTGCTTTCAGCAAATATTCAGGGAACTATACAATCTCACGCAGCAGGTACAACAATCCTTCACGCGAGTAGTTCAATCAAGTTTATGAAAATACTTATGCCTAAAGAGAACTTACTTCAGAACTTTGAGAATCTTGTTAATCCAATGTTGGACGAAATATTATTATTAAAAGATAAAAACCAAATCCTTCAAGAAACCAGAAATTTATTATTGCCACGTTTAATAAGTGGTAAGTTGTCTGTGGAGGGTTTTGAGGTAGAATGAAATTAAAAATTGGGCTAAGAAAAAAAGAAAAAGAAAAAGAAAAAGAAAAAGAAAAAGAAAAAATGAAAAGTGAAACATTAATCAAAGAGGTAGATAATACTGCCATAGAAGACCTTATTAAAATAAGAAGAGAAGAGTATTTAAACTCTCCTTTACGTATTGTAGAAGATTATAAAAACGAGAATAAAAATATAGATGAATATAATGGTAGGCAACTACTAGAAATGATACAAAATGCCAATGATGAAAGTGATACGTTTAAGGCTAAAAAAGTGCTAATAAAATTAGATGAAGACAGTTTAATTATTGCCAATAATGGTAATCCGTTTTCTTTAGGTGGCGTAGAATCGCTAATGTATAGCGATTTAAGCCCAAAAACCATGGAGGAAAACAAGGTGGGTAAAAAAGGGTTAGGTTTTCGCTCAATATTAAATTGGTCTAAAGAAATTTATATTGCCAGTTATGATTTACACCTTAAATTTTCTCAAAATCATGCAGAAGGTTTTTTAAAAAGTTTGTTAAAAGAAAAACCAGAACTTGAAGAAACTTTAAAACGTAAAACTAAAAATAAAATACCAATTTCTGTTTTAAGATGTCCTTATTTAGAAACTGATACTTCTAAAAAAAAGCATATTGAATATGATACAGTCATACAACTTTCTTTAGAGGATAATGTTTATAATAAAATTACCAAACAAATAGATGCAGATATTGTACCCGAAGTTCTAATTTTTTTAAACAAGTTAGAAGAAGTCGAGGTACAAACACCTGAAGCTCATTTTAGTTTTTCAAAAGAGTTTGATGCAGTAGAAAATCAAATTATAATTATTAAAAAAGATTTTTTAGAGCCAGAAAATAATCAAGAATGGTTATGGAATGTTTTAGAAGATAAAGGAGAAATTGAAGGTTTAGAAGAAGCTAAAAACTACGAATTAAAAATAGCTTACAACCCTAATGAAAAAGCTACTTTTCATAAACTATTTTCTTATTTTAGAACAGATATAGATTTTCCTTTTCCCGTAATAGCTCATGGTTCTTTTGAGTTAAAATCTGATAGAGATCATTTAACTAAAGATGAGAACGATTTCAACATTCAATTAATAAGAAAACTAGCAAAATTATTAGTGGATTGCGCTTTAAAATTAACTGAAAGCGAGATTAGTAATTATGATGCTTTAAAACTTTTAATTCCTAATGAAAAGCAACAATCTTCTTTGTATGATGAATATTGGGGTTTTGATACTTTAATAAAAGAATACATTGATGAAGTAGCTATTTTTCCAACAATACATAATGGTTATATCACTATAGAAGATGAACCAAAGTTTTATGAAGTACAGATAGAGCATTTGATTCCTGAAAATAATTATAAAGATTTTCCTACGTTATTAAAGTCCACTTCAGATATTGATATTATGAATTATTTATATAGTTCTTATGATCAATTAATTTATGAGGAAGAAGAGTTTACTCAAAAAATAAATAAAATTATTAATGAGAAAAGTTACTCAATAGCAGAGAAAGTAGAATGGATTAATATTTTAATAGATAATACCTATGCTTTTTATTCAGAAGATAATTACGTTTTTCCAGATCTATTAATTAATAAAGAAGGAGGTATTATTAGAAATGGTTTAGAAGAAGTTATTTTACCTCCCAGTGGTAAAGAGTTTGATTTACCAGGAGATTTAAAATTACAATTTGTAAATAAAGATTTTACAGAAAAGTTAAAGTTAAGTATTGATGGAGACATAAGAGATCTATCTAAACGCTTACAAAAATTTGATGTAAGCGAGTATTCAATGACTGTTGTTGCTAAAAAAATTATTTCTATTTCACACGCGTTATTGTTAGAAGAAACAGAAAATAAGACTTCTATTATTTCAGAAATGCATACATCTTTATATCACATTTTTGATAGCTTAAAGGAAGATTGGAATCTTGAGGTGTTTTTTCAGAATGTAACTTCTCCGTTTTTGGTTTCCAGAAATGGCGAATTAACCCCTGCAAATAAGCTTTATTTTGGGGAGGATTATGAAGAAGGGTATTTATGTGAACGTCTTTTGAGTTCAATAGAGGAAGATATCTTTGTTGGAACTTTAGAAGAAAATAATATTAGTATTGAGAAATTACCAAGGATTGAACAATATTTAAAATGGATAGGTGTAGCTGGTTCGCCAAGAAGGAAATTAGTCAACCTTTCAGATCTTACATATAAATATGATTATGTCAATTATATTTTCGATCATTTACACTTTCCATATTCATTACCAAATGATTCTAAAACTTTTGTAAATCGTAGAAGTATGGATGCAACACACAGTTGTGAAATTGATGTTTTGTGGTTTGAATATTTTGATGAAATTTTAAAGTATGCAACTTTTGAAGATATTATTGCTTGGTTAATTTCAGATGCAGAACTATATAATTGTATCGTTAGTAACAAAGAGCATGATTCCTGTGTTTTCAATTTAAGGTATGATAGAGTTCAATACAAAAGACGATTAGAGAAAAATAGTATAAAATCTTATCTTTTATTATTTCTAAAAAAACAAGATTTTATACCAATAGATAATGGAAAGAAATCTAAACCGTCAGATTGTATTTCAAATGCAGGTACTTTATCTCCATTAGTACATTCTCCTAAAGTGAATTTTGATGCAGATGTTTTTTATAGATTTAATATTAAACCAGATCAGATTGAAGTTTTACTAAATAGATTAGGAGTTAAAGAAAACTTTAAAGATTTATCAAAGGAGGTAATGTATGGTCTTTTAAATGAACACCATAAATATTTTGATGAAAATAAAAGTTCTGCAACTGCACTTTATAGCGCTATTGTAGATGCTACGGTAAATTTACCAAAAGAATTTAATTGGGATTTTGATGAGCGTAATCAATATTTAGAAAATGGTTCCATTTTAAGTACAGTTAATGGTAAAAATAAATATGTATCGGTTAAAGAAGCTACTTATGTATTGAACCCAAATCACAGTCAAGATTTACTAGCGAAATTAAAAGTAGCCAAAGTTAAGCCAAGGGTTGGTAATACTCGTATTTTAGAATTATTTGGAATCCAGCCCGTGGATTATATCGAGTTTGAAGTAAAAAATTCAATAGTAGATGATAAATTAAATGCAGATTTCCAACATGAGTTTCATCAATTAAAACCTTTATTATTTGTTTATAGACACCAAAAGAATATAACTGAAAACCAAAAAGATAAAGAGTTAGGCAGTTTAAAGCAATTAAAAATAAAACTTTGCAATAATTGTGAAGTTGAATATCATATAAATGATAAAAAAGAAAAGTTAGAACTTAAAAATAATGAATATGTATTTGAAAAAAGTTCAAAAACATATTATATTAAAGTCAAAAATATTTCACAATCTTATTCAGATTTAAAACAAGATTATCGCTTTGTAGAAACAGTTTCAGATATTATTTGTGGTGCCTTAACAGTTACAGAAAATAGAAAAGATTTTATGTTAATTATAGGGCAAAAGCAATCTAAATGGAAAGAAATTTTGACAAGGGAATTTCCTGAATTCTCAATGATTGAAAAAGAAGTAATGCAAAACTTTGAAGGAGCTTTAACTTCAAGTCAACAATTTTGGAAAAGTGTTTTAAAGGCTAGTAAAAGTGTTTTTAAAAATAGTATTTTAAATAGTGAGAAAGAAATCTTCCAAAATTTAAATTGTAAGCTCTTATACGATGATTTCTTTGAATTGTATAGAAGGATAAATTACCATGAGTTATCCGTATATAATAACTATAAACTTATTAGGAAGCTTTTTAAAAGTTTAAAAATAGATATAAAAGATTTTAATGAATTTTCAAAAATAGATATAGATTTTAGAGAGTATTATTTAAACTTGTTAAAAGGTATTCATAATATAATGTCTAAAAAACATCAATCCTTATTGTTTTCTAAGGGATATTCTGAAGAATTTACAAGTGATATAAATGAATTTGATTCTTATGATTTTCAAGAAATTGAGATTCCAAATTCATTGTTTTTAAATTTAGATAAATTGTACCAGGAAGAATTTGAAGAGTATGAAGGTTTAGGTTTTTTCGAGTTGAAAGATTCCGAAATAACAGATATAGAAGGTATTTATAAGAACAACTTAAAGATATTCAAAAAACAACTTAAAGAAGAAAATATTTTTAATAATGATTTACTGAATACCATGCTATATGATAATGATTTTAAAAATAAGATCTATTTTGATAGGCTTAAAGAATTAGAAATAGAGTATAAAGAACAATATTTAAATGAAGACGTTAAAAGAAGTAAAGTTAAATTATCATCTTCAGGTCAGGAAATAGATATTACAGATTATGAAGCGTTATTAAATCAAATAGAAAAGAATGTAGAAGATAATAATTTGGTGATAGAGGTATATTCACCTGAAAAAGTAGATAAAGAAACTACGTCATCTAAAGGTGGTAGCGTCGGCCAATCTAAAAATGGTGTTAAACCTTCAATTCCAAAATCTGATATTGGTTTTATAGGTGAAAAATATGCTTTTGAGGTTTTAAAGAAAAAATATGATGAAGTTAACTGGAAATCTGAATATGCAATGAGAGCTGGTTTGCCAGAAGGCAGGGATGGTTATGGTTATGACTTTGAGTGTGTTAAAGATGGTGTGACGAGGTTTGTTGAAGTGAAAAGCACAACAACCAATAACAGTGCTTTTTATATTAGTAAAAATGAAGTAAGAGTTGGTCATGAAAATAAAGATAATTATGATATTCTTTTGATAAATAATTTATTTTCAGAAAATATTGATTTTAAATATTTAGAAAATATTTTTCAATACAAGCAAGAGGATTCATTTTTTGAAAACAATAGTTTTTTAGTAGAGACAGATGGTTATAAAATAAAATTTAAATAAATGGCATTTTTAAACGAATCACACATAGAAGAAGCAGACATTCAATTTTTCGAATTAATTTTGGGATATGCTCATAAAGATGCATGGGAGAAAAAACTAATTGGAAGAGATAGTTTAAAGGATGTTGTTTTAAAAGAGGATTTAAGAACTGCTTTAATGAGACTGAATGATACACTGCCAAAAGAATGTATTGAATTTGCTATCAATGAACTATCTAAAAGTAGGGTTAGTTTATCGCCGGTAATAGCAAATAAAGAAGTTTACCAATTAATAAAAAACGGAGTACCAGTTTCTTATCAAAATAAGGAAGGTAGAGAAGAAAATGGATACGTAAAAGTATTAGATTTTGATGATGAAACGAACAACGATTTTTTAGTAGTATCTCAACTAAGTATAGAGTATTTACAAACAGCAAATATTACCAGAAGACCAGATTTAATGTTATATGTTAATGGCTTGCCATTGGTAATGATTGAATTAAAAAATGCAACAGAGAAAGTTAAAGGGGGATATGATATTAATTTAAGACGTTATAAGAGAGACATACCACAGTTATTTTGGTATAATATGTTTGTATGTATTTCTAACGGTATAGAAACACGTGTGGGTTCTTTTAATGCACCTTGGGAGCATTTCTTCTCTTGGGTGAAACTAGAAGATACATCAGTCTCAAACACTCAATTAACTCGTTTAGAAGTTGAGGCGAAAAGTAGAACAACATCAAAAAGATTAAGCTTAAAGCTATTCGGTGAAGGCTTATGTAATAAGAAAAACCTCTTAGATTACTTTGAGAACTTTGTTTTGTATCACAAAAATAAAGTAAAAATTATTGCTAAAAATCATCAGTTTTTAGGAGTAAACAATGCAATAGAATCCTTAATACATAAGGAAGATAAGAAAGGAAAGTTAGGTATTTTTTGGCATACGCAAGGTTCAGGGAAATCATATTCTATGATTTTCTTTTCTCAAAAGATCGAACGTAAAGTTCAAGGGAATTGGTCTTTTTTAATAGTTACAGATAGAACAGATTTAGATAGTCAGATTTATCGAAACTTCCAAGAAACTGAGGTTATACTGGAAACAAAAGAACAAAAGGAAAACTATTACAGGCCAAGTAGTAGAAACAAACTAAGAAATTATCTGCAATCTAATAGATCTTATGTATTTAGCTTAATACATAAGTTTGGTATAGAAAAAGGTAAAACATATCCAGAGTTAACAGATAGAGATAACTGGATTGTTATTGTTGATGAAGCACATAGAACACAGTATAAAGGATATGGAGAAAATATGCGCATTGCATTACCTAACGCGCAATATATTGCTTTTACTGGCACACCACTTCTAAGAAGTGAATTGACGAAAGATTGGTTTGGTCCTTATGTTTCTGAATACAATTTTGCACAAAGTATTGAAGATGGAGCAACAGTACCATTATATTATAAAAAAAGCGTTCCTAGAGTAGAACAGATTAATGAAGATCTTGTAAAAGATGCAGCAAGGATATTAGAAAATGAAAATCTAACTGAAGAAGCTAAAAGACAGTTAGATAGAGAATACTCAACCCTTTTACAAGTTGTTAGGCGTGAAGATCGTTTACAAGAAATAGCCAGACATATAGTACAACATTACCCTTATCGATTAAATGTTAAAAATGATGATTTAGAGAGAAAGCCAATGAAGGCAATGGTAGTTTGCATAGACAAGTTTACAGCAGTAAGAATGTACGAATTTGTTCAGCAAGCTCAAAAAGAGGAAATAAAAGAGTTAAGAAAGAAAATTGTTAAAGAAAATGATTTAGAATTAAAGGAACGCTATAGGGAAGCCATAACCTTTATGGAGGAAACTAGAATGTCTGCTGTTGTGAGTCAAGAAGGTTCTGATAAAGAAGAAAAAGAAGTATTTGAAAAAGAAGGATTAAATATCACACCACACAGAAAATTAATGGACTATCCAGATGAAGATGGTCAAAGTATTGAAGATTATTTTAAAGATCCAAATAATACGTACCGCATAGTTTTCGTAACAGCAATGTGGCTTACAGGATTTGATGCGCCTGCAGTTTCAACATTATATTTAGATAAGCCGTTACAAAACCATACATTAATGCAAGCCATTGCAAGAGCTAATCGAGTAATTGAAGGTAAAAATAATGGTTTAGTAGTAGATTATTTTGGTGTCTTTAGAAACCTTAAAAAAGCGTTAGCGGATTATGCAGAAGGTACAAAAGGAAAGGATAAGAATGATGATGAGGAAGAATTTCCAGTAAAAGAAATGGAAGAACTTTTGGAGCTTTTACAACAAGCAATTGTTGAGACAAAAATCTATTGTAAGGCGTTGGGAGCAGATATTGATGCGATACTAGATTTAGGCGAAAAAGGTTTTAAAGAAGTTGAATTATTTCAGGAATATGCGAATTTGATTTTAGAAAAAGATGAGTACAAAAAACAATTAAGCCTTTTTGTCAATACGATAGTCGGTTTATATGATTCTGCAAAACCTGAAATTTATGGCTTTCCAAAAATTAAAAAAGCAAGAGATGTATTTGAATATTTACGTAAAGTAGTTGATAGGCATTTAGACCAAGATGAAGCTGTGGAAAGAGCTAAAAAAAAATTAGATAACTTGTTAGATTCTAGTGTTGTTAGAAAAGGAGATTTACACGAAAACCCTTACGAGTATAATATTGTGAACTCAAGACAAATTGATTTAAGTAAATTAGATTTTTCGAAATTAAGAGCAGAATTTCCAGAGAAGAAACATAAGAACATTCAATTTGCTGATTTAAGAGAGTTAATGGAAATCAAGTTGAAACAAATGTTGGGTCAAAATAAAACGAGAGGTACTTTTTTAGAGCGTTTTGAGGCAATTATTGAGAATTATAATTCAGGAAGTTTATCTATTGAAGAGGCTTATGAAGATTTAGTAAAGCAAGCAGAAGATTTATCAGAAGAGCAAGAAAGAGCAGCGAAAAGTGGTATGTCCGAAGACCAACAAGAGCTTTTTGATTTATTAAAGAAAAATAAATTAACTAAAGATGAAGAGAAAAAGGTAAAGTTCGCAGCAACAGATTTACTAAGCGTGCTTTTTGATGCTAAAAACAAGATATTGATTCAGGAATGGCATAAAGAAAAAGCCACTCAAGAAAGGGTTAAAAGAGAAATTCAAAAGATTTTAAATAATGATTTACCTGAGTCTTACGATAGAAACATTTTTGCAGAAAAAACGGAAATTATATTTCAACATTTTTATGATTTAGCAGAACAAGGAAGAGGTTTTGCTGCTTAAAAAAGGTGTTTCTTTAGTTAAAAATGATAGGTATATTTCTTTGTAAATACACTGCACATATAAGTATTTAATTTGTATTATATAAATGAAAAAGTATAAAATAATAAAACTGCGTCATTTGATTTAAGTTGATATAATGGGTTAAAAAGTAATTACAGTAGAAGCACAAATTCAAAAACTTATCAGTCGTGGTATGTTTATGGATTTGGGCGTAGAAGTTTAGTTTAAATATATTTAAAACAAAATTATAAATATGGCATTCGATATATTTTCAAAAATTAGCACGCTATTAAATAGAGTAGTTGATGTTATTACACAAGGTGGTTTAGAAAGAGTTAGAGTTTTAAATGAGTTTAATAGAGTTTTTAAAACTGCTTTTGAAATCGGAGAGTTTGAGAGGTTATGCAGTGTAACTACCTCAAGAGGTAATCAAAATTTTAGACACGAGTTAAGTACTATTTATTTAAGAAGTGGTTTTAAAATAACCATTATGAATGACGATAATCTAAAAAAACAAGATTTTTCTAAAATTGCAAAATACTTTGTTATTAATAAAGCCTTTGCAAGAAAATTAATGGCATTAGGGTATGATACCCTTTTAATAAAAGGGAAATCGAGTACAACAGGTTTAGAAATTCCTTTAAAAGAGATTGCAAGCTTAAATGATTATATGGTTAAATAAAAACATGAATAAAATGTCTATAGTATCTTTTGTAAAAGCTTTTTTGTTAAAACGCAAAAAAAAGGCAGAACTCCGTAGAAAAATATTATCTGAAAAAATATCTTATACAGATACTGCAAATAATATTACTAAAAGTATTGCTCACAGTAATAAATTGTACAAAGAATTAATTACGAAAGTACATCCAGATTTATTTGAAGAAAGCAATAAAATATATGCAACAGAGTTGTCTTCTAAAATAACAAAAAATAAAAAAAATTACAATGAATTACTCAAACTTAAAGTGCAAGTCGAGCGTTTTTTACAAACTAAAAAGCAGTGAAAAATATACTTCATAATATCTTTAGCTTCCTTTTAATCTTTAGCATTCTTATAGCTGTTTTTTATAAATATCCAGATAAGAGGAGAGTAGATTTTAAAAAACAAATTGTTGCTTTTACAAAAGCTGAAGATAGTAGAGATATAAATAAGGTGTTTTTCTATTTTGAATTTCCATTATTAAATTATTGGGAGCATAAAGAAATAAGTAAAACCGCCCTAAAAAAAATCTATGAAAGTTATTGGGAGAGATTTGAATATTCAAAAAATGAAATACAAAAAATAGATAAAATAAATGATTCCGAATTTGTACTTACAACAAAATATATATTTAGTAAAAATACTGGAAATCTAAATAGTTACAGACTATCTGAAACTAAATTTAGATTTAATAAGTCTGGTAAAATTACTTCCATTACTAATTTAAGCTTACAAAAAATCAATCAACAGTTTATTATTGATAATAATTTAACTAGCAATTTTTCTTACACAGAAAATATTCAACAAAAAAATAACGTACAATTAGTCCCTTTTTTTGCATTCTTATTAATACTAAACTTATCTATTCAGTTAATAGGTTCTAAAAATAAAAATGAAGCAGAAAACGAGAAAATCAAAGAATATAAAGTTAATAATGTACTTGTTACAAATGATGAAAAAGAGTTGCATAGATTAATTCAACAAGAGGAATTAGAAAAAAAGAAGCAAAAAGAGTTAAAAGAAAAAGAAGCTGCCAAAAGAGCACTTTTAATTCGGTTAGCAAAAGAAAAAATAGCAAAAGAGAGGATAGAAGAGGAAAAAAAAGAAGCTGCAAGAATAGAAAGACATAAAATTGCAAAAGAAAAAAGAGAAGAGAAAAAAAGGTTAGAATTAATACAAAAAGCAAATGAAGAAGCTAAAATTAAAATAGAAAAGTTAGTAATAAAAGAGAGGGAAGAAAAGGAAAGGAAAAAACGTGAAAAAGAAGAGCAAGAGAAAATAAACTCTGATGTAGCTTTAATTGATGAAAATGAAGATGTTTTTTTTGATGATAATTTAAGTCAATATATTACTGTTATAGCCGATGATGAAGAGGTTGATGAAATTCAGAGTGATGAAGGAGATTTTCTTACTGATAAATATATGACTCAAGATTTAAGGAATAAACTTAAAAATAAATAGAATAATCATACTTACACACTTAATGGGTATAAAAGCAATTACAGTAGACGCACAAATTCAAAAACTTATCAGTCGTGGTATGGCTATGGATTTAGGTATAGCAAAAACAAAAGAAATACTTTTAGATATTGGTTATTATAGGTTAGGCTTTTATTGGAATCCTTTTGAAATAGATGAAAACCACAACCTACAACCCAACACTAAATTTTCTGATGTAGTTAAATTATATTATTTAGATACAGATTTAAAGCATATTTTAAACAAAGCAATTAATAGAATTGCAATAAATTTCAGAACACAATTAATATATTACACTTCTATTAAATATGACAAAAACCCAACTTGGTTTGCAGATAAAAAAATTGTAAAAAGAGAGTATGTAGAAGATTTTAAGTTAATAGTATTTTTTGCTAAGAAAATTTTATAAATAAAAGGCACACTTTTCTTTCTGCTTCCTTTTTGGGCTAAAAGTGCAAACTGCCAAATATAAAATTGGCTTTTCTATTTTAATGAATGGGCAGGTTAAAGTGAAATAAGTATGGGACAAATAAATTTAGACCGTCATATTACCAATATATCAAACTTGAATCCTCTTTTGGAGTCAAAGTTTATATACAATAGTTCGAGATGGGCTAAGTTGAATCCTCTTTATAAAAAGTTGATTTCAGATTTTGAAGATAAATCAATCTGTCGTGCAGATGTAATACATGCCTTCAAAGAATATTATTCAAGCCAAGGCGATTCAATGAGGGCTTTTATGCTCACAATGGTTTGGGGCTTTTCGGACACCGGTTATGGCACGCATAGAACAAATGTATATATTTCAGCGCCAAGCAATGTTGCATTAATAAAAAAGGCTGTAGATGCTGTGAAGCAAAACGATTTAAAATCAGCCTTCGATGACTTAAAAAAAATCAAAGGTTTAGGAGTGAGTTATATTACAAAGGTTTTGTATTTCGCTACCAGAGGAGCTGAACAATCAAATTATGCTTTGATCTACGACATAAGAGTTGCAAGTGCTTTAGTGCAGTTAACTGCGCCGAAAGAGATATTCGAAATAGTAAGCATAAATCCTTCTTCAAAATTTATAGATTATGAAAAGTATAACGCACTAATTCATAAGCTCGCAAAAAAATACAAAGTCGAAGCAGAATCAGTAGAAATGTTCTTGTTTAATCAAGAGTTTTGAAAGTGGATTAAGCCCTTAAATTCTACTCATTTTAATTCATTAAATGTATTCAATGTCGAATCGCAACTCAGTAGAACAGAAAAAACCACAAAAAAGACGAGCATATAGCGGAGAGAATGTTCGAATTTCGAGAACCGGTGGCGTTGCAGTAACCAAAACATTTAAGAAAGATGGGGTTGGTGCAACCCTAAATACCAAACAGGGTCTCCGTTTGCATAAACGCTTTTTAAGTCGTCTATTAATGCCTTGGTTTTGGTTACAAATTGTACGGTTTGTGTCATATTTATTTAATTACGAAGTATCAATTACAAATTAGAATTACGGATTGTTTTTTGGATGCTTCCAATAATTCGTAATAATTCTTCAATGTCTTCTAATAATGGTGCTGTTTATTCTTTTGTTAAATAGTTAGTGTCGTTTGGCAATCTCATCCAATATTTTGTTTTATTGGCTAACTATTTAAATAAATGATATGTTTTATGGTGTATAAAAATTGGTGTTGTTTGCAATTTAATTAAAAGCAAAAATAGCCGTTAACATTTATGTAGTATACGATTTATATGCTATGGGTTACAGTTACTGTTCTCTTAAACCCTGTTTTTTAAATGAACCTAACCTGTTCGATTTCTCTAGCAGGGATACCCTTTTTAATAAGGGCTACAGCAATGACATTTAAAAGAACAACATAAAAAATACCCCGAAATACGAGCTGAAAATGCTAACAATTATTACCAAAAAACAAAAAACCCCATAAACAAAGCGTTTATGGGGTATATAGAGGTTATAAAATAAGAAGTGTTCTTATCTTGCAAACTGTGTTACAGTTGAAATTTTGCCATCCAAATTAAAATAAAACATTTCCATCAATTCTTTTTCCCAGATTTTCCCAGATTTTAATACTCTACGTTCATTTGAATACATTATCA
>JBNMNV010000007.1:0-30195 GCA_051278125.1 Polaribacter sp.
GCCTCTTCTCTATTCTTTGTCATTTTAAACGCCAAACTAAACACCATGTTTTTATATGCATCAACAAGATGTGTAAACGCATTTACGTCTCCTTTGATGACTTTATCAATATATAGTTGGTCGTTAGTTGTAGTCATTTTCTGTTTGACGGATATTCCTTATATAAGGTTACACTTTTTATTGATTTATTTTTAAATACTACGTCTTCCAAGATAACCAATTAAAATTAAGGTGTCTCATCTCCAAATTAATATCAAAATGACTTATGCTATTTATGATTTGAATTTACAGTAAAATAAAATGATTATTTTTTTTTTAATTTCAATGAATCAAAAAATAATTCAATTTGTGTATACGGTATCATAAACCTAAATTGGGATTACTAAATTCGTTTCTATCTCCTTTATATTTCAATATAAAATAGAACCATAACTCTTACTATGCTTTTATTCTCTGCATCACTTAAAGAAAATATAGTTCAAATTTATAATCAATTATTTAGAAGTTCAATATGATACTGATAAACTGAAAACAACCTTAAAAGTCAGCGCAAACTTCTGAACTTTGTATCTTGTTTTTCTTTATCTTATAAATATATTTGATTTTTTTTGTAACCTTATCTTAAAATGAATCGTCAAAGCTACAAACACAATAAAAATTAATCATTTAAATTTTAAAATAATAATTTATGGAAGTAGCAATTTTAGCAGTAATTTTTGGAACCATTTTTGGAGTATTTTATTTATACCTTTCAACAAGAAACAAAGAGCGTTTAGCTTTGATAGAGAAAGGAGCCGATGCGACTATTTTTATGAAGGGCACAGCAAAAAACGCAGCCCCTTTTTGGAAAGTATTCATCTTAAATTTATCCGTTTTATTAATAGGAGTGGGTGTGGGTATTTTTATCGCTTCAATTTTACATTATAGTTTAGGTGTAGATGAAGAAGTTGCGTATCCAGGAACTATATTCTTAATGTCTGGTATCGGTTTATTTGTAGGTTTTAACTTAACTAAGCAATTAGAAAAAGAATCATAAAAATTAAATTTTTAAACTCAAAAACCACTTTATAAAATTATAAAGTGGTTTTTTTATTGATAAAAAGTGCTGTATCTTTAGAGCATAATTTGATTTTTAATTAACACAATAAAAACCATACACACTTTAAAAATGAAGAAAATAACCATTTTATTCTTAGTATTTACCTCTGCAATTTCTGCACAAACAGATCAAAAAATTTATGATATCATCAACAATGTTTCTGAGGATAGATTAAGAGCTGACGTAAAAACACTCACTGAATTCGGCACTAGAAACACCTTTTCAGACACCATTTCAGAAACTCGTGGAATTGGCGCTGCAAGAAGATGGATAAAATCTGAATTCGAGACCATTTCTAAAAGTTGTGATAACTGCATTGATGTATTTTATCAGAAAGATTTGGTAACTACAGAAATGAGTAATAGAGTGCCTCATGATGCCTATGTTGTCAATGTAGTTGCGATTCAAAAAGGCACAAAAAACCCAAATAAATATGTCATTATGAGTGGCGATATCGACTCTAGAAACAGCGACGGATCTAACTTTACAAAAGATGCGCCAGGTGCCAATGACAATGCTTCTGGAATGGCAGGAACCATTGAATCTGCTAGAGTTTTATCGCAATATAAATTTGAAAGCAGTATTATTTATGTAGGCTTATCGGGCGAAGAGCAAGGCCTTTTTGGAGGTGCCGGTTTGGCAAAATATGCAAAAGATAAAGGTTGGGAAATTATCGGAATTTTAAATAATGACATGATTGGAAATATAACCGGAGTTGATGGCGTAATTGATAATAGAGCTTTTAGAATTTTCTCCGAGCCGGTACCTGCAAACGAAACCGAAAGACAACGAAGAATGCGTCGTTTTTATGGTGGTGAAGTTGACGGAATTTCAAGACAATTGGCAAGATATATTCATAAACAAACGAAAACGTATATGCCAGAAATGAATCCGATGATGATTTATAGACTGGATAGATTTGGACGTGGCGGTCATCATAGACCTTTTAATGATTTAGGCTTTGCCGGAATTAGAATTATGGAAGCTCATGAAAACTACACACAACAACATCAAGATATTAGGGTTGAAAATGGCATTAAATATGGTGATACTTTTGAGCATGTAAATTTCCCGTATGCTAAAAAGCTAACAGCAGTAAATGCTATAAACCTTGCTAGTTTGGCTTGGGCTCCTCCTGCTCCAAGTGAAGTTGCTATTGGCGGAATTGTAGAAGCATCAGCTAAATTAAAATGGAATAAAGTTGATGGTGCAAAAGGTTATAAAATTTATTGGAGAGATACTACTTCTCCTACTTGGGACAACTCAAGATATGTAGAAACTACCGAATTTACTTTAGATGGAATTGTAATTGATAACTTCTTTTTTGGAGTTGCTGCTGTTGGAGAAAATGGCCATGAAAGTATGGTGGTTTTTCCAAATAAAATATGGAGATAATTTAAAAAGGTCGAAATTTACAAACAACTAAAATCAGATACTTCTTTTTCTGTTATTATTGGGTTTGCTCCTACACTCTGAGCAACTAATGCACCTACAGCACAAGCAAAATCAATTGCTTTTTGTGGCTTTTCGCCATTAAGTAATTTACTTATTAATGAAGCTAAAAAAGAATCGCCAGAACCAACCGTATCTGCAACCTTAATTTTGTAGCCACTATTGTAAAACAATTGAGTATCATATAATAAAACAGCACCATGTTCGCCTTTGGTAACGCAAATATGTTTCGTGTTTGTTTTTTCTGATATAAAACGCATATTTTGCTCTAAATTATTAAAGTTAGATCCTAAAAAAGCTGCAATTTCATACAATTCTTCATCATTAAATTTGATGAAATCTGCTTTCTGCATCAATTCAATTAAAACATTTTTATCATAAAAAGGTTTGCGTAAATTAACATCAAAAACTTTATAATTTGCAAACTCTAATAATTGATAAAGTGTGTTTTTAGAAACTTGATCTCTAGTAATTAGACTCCCAAAAACAAAAGCATCAGACTGTTTTACCACATCTGATGCCGATTTTGTAAATTGTATGTTATCCCAAGCTTTTGGATGTTCTATCTTATAAGAAGCTGCTCCTTTACTATTTAAAGTAACAGTTACCGAGCCTGTTTCAAAATCGTTTAAAACTTGAATATATTCTTTATCCATTTGATGTTCTTCTAAATAATCTAAAATCAATTTACCTAATTCATCATTGCCAACAGCGCTAATCATGGCAACTTCATTTTTAAACGATTTTAAACGGATTGCTACATTTAAAGGGGCACCTCCTATTTTTTTATGCGTGGGAAATACATCCCACAAAACTTCACCAAAACATACAATTTTAGACATATTTTTACTAAAAATTTAGATTCCGATAAAAATCAGATTCATTAAACAATCAAAAACTTACTTTATAAAAGCTCTTACGTTTTTAGTTTCACTAATAAATATTAGATTCCATTGTTTGCTGATTGATAGAGCTATTAAAAATAGTTAACATTCTTTTCGCAATCCCTGTCCAACCAAAATTACGACGTGCAAAGCGCGCTCCTTCTACAGACATTTCGTTTCTTAATTTTGGATATAAAAGAGGCATTGCCATCATAGCGCCAAATTCAGTTGGTCTGTGCGGATCTGCAAATAAACCTTGATTACCAAAGTCAATTAAATCACATAAACCTCCATGAACCGTTATTACACTTGGGGTTCCACAAGCCATTGCTTCAATAGCAACCATACCAAAAGGTTCGTATCTAGACGGCATTGCAAAAATACTTGCAGATCTGTATACATTTGCTAAATCTTTATCTTCAATATAATTTTTCCATTTTATTTTATCCATCACCCCCAGTTCCGAAGCCAATTTTTTCAATGTTTCTATTCCGTCTTTATCTTGTTGAGAATCCCCTCCAATACAAGCTACTAACCTGGCTTCTGGACATAAATTAAAAACAGTTGGTAACGCATTTATTAACAAATCATACCCTTTATTATGCGCCATTCGTCCTAAGGCTAAAATATCTGTAGGCTTTATGTCATATTTTAATCGAATCTTATCATTTTCTTTTGATGGAACAGGGTAAAATCTATTTTCATCAATTCCTGGTGGAATCATGCTACAATTTTTAGAAAGCACATCGTATTGTTGTATTAATAAATCTACTTGCGGAAGCGTAGTTGCAATGACAAAATTACACATCTGATACACAAAATATTCTTTTCTGATACGCTCCTTAAAGCGATACGTTTTTTCCATTTCCTTCTCATCCATGTCACTTCCCATAGAATGTTGTTTCCACCATCCTAAAGAATGTGGGGTATGAACGTGGCAAATACCCAATTCTTCTGCAATTTTTTGACCAGCCCAACCTGCATCCCAATAATGAGAATATACCACATCATATTTTTTATTTTCTTTTGTAATTGCGGCTAATGTATTGGTCACAAACTTTTTTAAATGGTCGTGCATGTCTTCTTTTCGGATAAACTTTTTACCTCCGAAAGGAATTCTCCAAACATCATAATTTTCATTTACGTGATCGTATTCTGGTTGATCTTCAAATTGACGTGTTACTAAATCTACTCTTTTACCTAGTCTACTAAATCTTTCTGCTAATTCTAAAACATAAACTACTTGCCCTCCTGTATCTGGCTTACCTAATTCTGCATTCGCACCTACATATCCATGTAAAGAGATCATTAAAATTGATTTCATAGTTTTATTTTTTAATTTTAATTTTTGTTAATTTTAAATCATGACACGCTGCAATGTATTGAGCTGCAGACCAAGCCTGATATGCTTTACCCATAGGTTTACCTGTAACGCCATGTGCCCATTCTGTAAATTCCCATTCGTTATTAATACCTTGCTTATTTAAGAGTGCTAGTTTGTGTAATTCTGCAATTGCGATATCTCTAAAGCCAAGCTTATTTACATATTTTACCCAAAACCCGCCTACAAAGGGCCAAATACCTCCATTATGATAATGATTGGGTAGGTTTAATAAATTTACGGTGTAGTAGGGTTTCCAATCTGGATCTCCTGGACTTACAACTGGATATACATTTGCAACCGGAAATGGGTCGTTAGCACCAACGCCTAACATAAATTTAAAGGTTTGATGTGCTTTTTCTGAATCTATTGTTCCGTGTAAAAAGGCTAAAATATTCCCTAAAACATCACAGCGCCAGCTAAAATCGAAAGGTGTTGTTTGTGCAATTAAGTAGGAAGTATCTCCTAAAGTAAATTGCTTTTCGGCAAAAGAAACTGATTGAAATAATTGCTGCTTCGTTGAGGGCCAAAAATTTTGAACAATTTCTTTTTTAATCACTTGAGACCATCTGATATATTCACCGGCTTCTTCGTGATTTCCTAGCATTTCTAATAGCCGTCCGAAACAAACATTAGACCGGTACCACAAAATTTCATCGTATAAAATATTATAACTTCTACCAAATAAATCGGTCCAATCTCCAGCTTCAGGAATTTCTAAAAGTGCATCATTATTGCTATCATGTGCGCTCAACCATCTCATGGTCTCCTTAATATCAGTGATATATTTTCTTAAAAATTTAATGTCTTTTGTAACATTTACATATTCATAGAAAGCAATGACCACCCAAATACCACTATCTATAGAGCAAATACCACCAACTCCAGAATAATCTGGCTCGTTGTTTTTTAACCTTACATTTGCAGGAATTTGACCGTTTCTAGAAATATGTTCTAATAAAGTAATCAAAGTTTGACGTTGGCATTGATGAATTTCTTTGTCTTTAATTAATGAAAGCGATCCAATTACTGTAATAGCACCATCTCTTGCCCAAACAGAATGGTAATTTTCATCGGTTCCGTGGGTAATATTATCAGGTATAGAACATGCAGAAAAACCTAAGGGAGTTATGTTTTTTCGCAATGCCTCCACTGCTTTTACGTATCCTTCTTGAATCAATGCAATTTTTTCGTTATCATCTTCTAAAGCGATATTGTCTAACTCTTTTTTGATAAAAAAGTCTTCTGAATGATCTATAGTTGTATCTTCTAATGCCTCTTTTGGTAGTATATTATAATAAATTAAACCTTCAATAATACCATCACTTTTTTCTTTTTCTGTGTGAAATACTTTTTTATGTTTGGTGTAATGATATAATTCGTCATGAGCATTGGCAACTACGATTCCGAAAACATCCTTTAAATCGAACATTGCAGAATCATTTCCACTATCTCCTGCCACTAAAACTTGATTTGTTTTTAAACTCAGTCTTCGCAATAACCACATTAAAGCATTTCCTTTATTAGCCCATTTTGGCAACACATCTAAAAATTTATTACCCGAATAAATTACATTTACATCCATCTCTGCATTTGCAAAATCTTGTGCCACACTCTCTACAAGGTCTTCGCTAGCATCATGAAAAAAATAACTCCTTTTATAAGAATGTTGAAATTTACTAGGTTGCTCACTAATAGGATGGTTTATTTTATTAATAACATTCTCTACAGCTTCTAAATTCCAACCATCATCTAGAACATCATTGAATTCTTTTTCAACACTTTTTTCTTTAAAATTATAAATATGTGTTCCGACTCCAGAAATAATATAATCTGGGCTTGGCAAGACGCCTTGATCAATAAGATTTAAAACATCCTCTATTAATCTGCCTGTATTATAAGTAACAATAATGTCTATATCTTTTCCGTATTTTATCCAAGTTTTTGTAAAATTACTCTTATACGTATGAAAATCGATTAGCGTATTATCTATGTCAAAAGATAATAATTTTATCACATTCTCTTTCTTTAAATTCTTATCTATCATTAAAATATATTTTAAAAATTACCTCTAAATCATCCAATTTAAAGAATTTTAGATGATAAATGAACACATATAGAACTAATTTGTCTTGGCTTCTATACTTTTATCATAGTCCTATTTTTAATATGTCATAAATATGACATATAGAATGTAGCCTAATTAAAATAAGAATATTGTAAAAGTGAAAACAGCATGTTTATCCTTTTTCCTTAATAAAAAATATGTTAAAAATATGTTAAACAGCAATTACGCTCTCTAAAATGAAAGTATTACTATTATATTTGTAATATAAACTACCGATTATGAAAAATACACTATCTATTTACTTTGCACTGCTTGTTTCAATCTCCTTTGCACAAGAAAACTCTTCTAATGCAATAGAAGTATTTAATATTGAAAATAACACTACTTTTTCTTTAACAAGAATGGAAGATGCTAAATTTTTAAAATTTCAAGAGGTAGTTCCTATAGATTTTGAAAAAAGAATCAATGTTAATGAAGGTAAATTTTCTCTAAAAGAAATTAATGATAAAAGTTTAACTTCTTTACTTTCTGATTTAAATAACAACACTAAAACTAAATTTTTAATTATTGAAGATATTGCCTCTTCTAAAGAAAGCTCAGCAACTAAAAAAAGTATCATAATAGTCGCCAATCGAAAATTTATAAATAAATTGATTACTACGAAAATAATGCAGGATGACCTAATCGCTGAAGCTGTAACCTACGGTGATAAAAATTTAGAATATTACAAAAATTATCCTGAATTGATAGATACTTTTAACCTAAAATATATCATTTCTGAAGATTTAGAACTACAAATTGGTGACAATATATATTCTTTCATAAACAATCCTTTTAAAACAGCATTGGATAAGACTTTATCAAATAGTTTAAACTTACTAGCTTTTAATTTTTAAATAGTTTTTTGTCTTCTTCTTATAAATTGACACTGAAAATATGAATTCTTCTACTATTTTCAGTGTCAATTTTAGTGTTTACAACGATCTGTCAGAATGCTTAAAACGAAGCACTTTGTTTCATACACCTGCGGATACCATGTACCCGTTGAAATTGCCATAATAAAGTACACCTTCCTCTTTCAACTAAAAAGAAACCGTAACGAAGGCGCTTTATTTTTTCCTTTTACAGTAATTTTAAATAATAACTGATAATAATACAGAAATTAGTTCTTTAAAAACCTCAATTAGTCAAGAATTATTTATCTTTTTTTTAGAATATAAGATAAAGAAGAATCGATGAGATTAGAAAAAGTTGTAAAAATTATAGTCTTCCATACAACCCAATAATGTCATAATAAATCGTTTTTTTTTGGCTTACTTCTCATTAAAAAATTCACTCTAACGAAAATCATGTTACTTGTTTATAATTTCTATCAATCAAAAAAAAATAAGATTTCTTTACACCACATCATAAAATTAAATTAGTAGTACAAGAGAAAAAAAATCTAAATTATTGAACTTTGTACAATCAATTTAAAATTTATAGGAATTGGAAAGACTTTAATTTTGAAATACAAAAAACCCTTTCTAATTTTAAAAATCAGAAAGGGTTCAAAAAATATTTTATTATAATTACTACAATCCGCTCATAAAACTTCCATAAGGATCTTTAAATTGAGTGCCTTCTGTAAATCGATGTTTGCTTAATTTTTTAAACTCAACTAACGCCCACAATAAAAACTCTTTTACAAAATAAGCATCATCCATATTCATATTTGGTTGGTGCTCTGTAAGAAAAACATCTAAAGGTTTAATTTTATCAAGTTCATTCTTGTATTGCGCTTCTGTAAATTCGTCTAATAATTCAAAATCTTCATCTGCATTAAAAAACCAAGATACAATATCATCATAAGGGGTTTCTACATCTTCTTTTTGTAATTTCTTAATTTCAGGAAAATACGATGGGAATAATTTTTTGATAGCATTTTTAATTAATGTTTCCGCAACCGCTTCAGCACCTTCTTGTTCGCCTTCATACACCAACTCTACTTTCCCGGTAATTGCCGGAATAATTCCGTCAAAATCACTTAAACGAATCATTGTTTTAGAATCACCAGAAAGCAATGCTCTTCTTTCTGCTGTGCTCAATAAATTTTCGAAAGCAGTGATACTCAATCTTGCACTTACACCACTTTTAGCGTCAATAAATTCACTGTCTCTAGCTTCAAAAACAATTTGCTCTAACAAATCTCTCGCCAATTCAGGCACCTGAATAAACTCTTTTTGAGAACTTGCCTTATCGGTTTCTTGCTGCGTAATTGTTTTTGCCGTTTCTATATCTTCTGGATAATGTGTTAAAATTTGCGAACCGATTCTATCTTTTAAAGGGGTTACTATGTTACCTCTGTTGGTATAATCTTCCGGATTTGCCGTAAATACAAACTGCATATCTAAATTTAATCGCATTTTAAATCCACGGATTTGGATATCACCTTCTTGTAAAATATTAAACAAGGCAACTTGAATTCTAGCTTGTAAATCTGGTAATTCATTGATTACAAAAATACATCGATTTGCTCTCGGAATCATTCCATAATGTAGTACTCGATCATCTGCATAACTCAACTTTAAATTGGCCGCTTTAATAGGATCTACATCCCCAATAATATCGGCAACTGTTACATCTGGCGTTGCTAATTTTTCAGCAAAACGCTCATCTCTATGCAACCAATAAATCGGCGTTTCCTCTCCTTTTTCTTTGATAAGTTCAATGGCAAATCTGGAAATTGGATTTAACGGATCATCATTTACTTCTGAACCTTCCACCACGGGTATATATTCATCTAATAAATTCACCATCAATCTTGCCAAACGTGTTTTAGCTTGCCCTCTTAATCCTAATAAATTAATATTGTGTTTACTTAAAATAGCTCTTTCTAATTCAGGAATTACCGTATTTTCATATCCATGAATCCCTTTAAAAACAGTTTCCTTACTCATCATTTTACTGATTAAGTTTTCTCTTAACTCGTCTTTAATTGATTTTGATTTGTATCCTGATTTTACTAATTCTCCTAAAGTTCTTATATTTTGTATGCTCATTTTATTATCCCTAGCCCTTTCCAAAGGAAAGGAAACTCTTGTGGGTACATTTTAAAATTAATAATTATTGTTCTCAAAATTCCTAAAAGCCTCCCCTTAAGGAAGATTTAGATGGGCTTACCCTTTAATCCTTTTCTTTCTATTTGTTTCGTAATCTTCAAAAATCATTTCTCCTAAACCTTTTAATCCGGTATAAAATGCTTTTCCTTGATTTGCTTTTGTAAAAGCTTTTACAAACTGCATTAAGTAAGGATCTTGTGCAATCATAAAAGTAGTAATCGGAATGTGTAATTTCCTTGCTTGCTGTGCCATTCCGTAACATTTATCTACAATATACGTATCTAAACCGTTACTGTTTTTATAATACTGACCATCTGGTAAGCGCAAGCAACTTGGTTTTCCGTCAGTAATCATAAATATTTGTTTATTGGTATTTCTTTTTCTACGCAATAAATCCATCGCTAATTGCAAACCTGCAACGGTATTTGTATGATAAGGACCTACTTGTAAATAGGGTAAATCTTTGATTTTTATAGGCCAAGCATCGTTTCCAAAAACAATAATATCTAACGTATCTTTTGGATAACGGGTAGTAATTAATTCCGCCAATGCCATTGCTACTTTTTTGGCTGGCGTAATTCTATCTTCACCATATAAAATCATGGAGTGGCTAATATCAATCATCAAAATGGTACTCATTTGGCTTTTATGCATGGTATCCTCCACAACCAAATCGTTTTCTGTGAGCCTAAAATTATCGATTCCGTTATTTACTTGAGCATTTCTTATACTTTCAGTTACAGAAATTTTATCTAACGAATCACCAAATTGATAGGATCTAAAGTCGCCTGTGTGCTCATCTCCCATTCCTGAAGATTTACTTTTATGGTTTCCTGCGCCACTTCTTTTTATTTTACCAAAAATTTGATTTAATGCTTGTTGACGGATGGCACGCTCTGTTTTTGGCGTTATTTTTGTTCCTCCAGTTCCATCTGCTTTTATTTCTTCTTTGATGTAGCCTTTCTTCTTTAAATCTTCAATGAAATCATCAATTGTGTAATTTTCATCGGTTAAATTATACTCCTTATCTAAGGAACGTAACCAATCTATAGCTTCATCAAAATCGCCAGAAGTATGAGTAATTAATTCTTTAAAAATCTCAAATAATTTTTCAAAAGGGGACTCGTTCTTGGCTTCATACGTTTTGAACACGAATCCTCTGCGGTTTTTGTTTGGTTTTTTCATCATGATAAAAATACGGCTTTATTCTATTCTTTAAAAAACATTAACATTGCTTTAATAGATATCCTTATTATTTAAATTGATTTTATTTAGTCATAAAGACATTTTTAGAAAAAAAATAAAAAACAATTTTTAGAAAAAATTATCATAAAATTAACAATGCTATCCTCACTTAAAAAGTATCTTGAAAACCTAATCAAATTAAAAACTTATTATATGAAAACATTAAAGTCTAGGGAGTTACGAATTTTATGCTCTTTGTTCTTAACCCTTGCTATTGCAGGAATTCAAGATTCAAATGCGCAGTTCTGGAAAAAGAAAAAAGAGAAAGAACAAACTTCTGAGCCCGTTCCAAAACCAAAGAAAAAAGAAAAATCCATTGCTGACTTAACAAAAAGTAGTAAAAAAATGGAAGGTTTATTTACTATTTTTCAAGACACCATTACTGGTGATGTTAAATTACTAGTAAAAGACGACCAATTAGATAAAGACTTTATCTATTTTGCACAAATTGCAGATGGTGTTACAGAAGCAAACGCTTTTAGAGGTTCTTACAAAGGTTCTAGCGTGTTTCACATTAACAAATATTTTAATAAATTAGATTTTATTGCCCCAAATACATCATTTTATTTTGATAAAAATAGTCCCCTTGCAAAAGCTGCTAAAGCCAACACAAGTGATGCTGTAATTGCAAGTGGTAAAATTTTAGCAAGTGATGATGAAAAAGGAGAGCATTTAATTGATGCTACAGGTCTTTTCTTATCAGAAACGTTTACAACAATTAAAAGTCCAAGATTTCCTGGTCAATCTCCTCTTTCATTTAGCTTAGGTAGATTCGATAAAGAAAAATCAAAAATTAATGCTATTAAAAACTATCCAGAAAACACAAATGTTAAAACGGAATATGTTTATAATAATCCTACTGTTTTAAATGGAGGTTCTGCTGCCATTACTGATGGAAGAAACGTATCGATTAAGGTTTTTCATACATTTATGAGCATGCCAGAAGAAGGTTATGATGTTAGAATGGATGATGCTAGAGTAGGTTATTTTTTAACGGAGACTAATGACATGACTACCACAGAAACTATTAATTATAGAGATATGATTCATAGATGGAGACTTGTTAAAAAAGATCCTTCTGCAAAACTATCTGAACCTGTAACTCCTATTACTTGGTGGATGGAAAACACAACGCCTTTAGCTTGGAGAGAAACTATAAAAGAAGGTGTTTTAGCTTGGAATATAGCTTTTGAAAAAGCTGGTTTTAAAAATGCAATGGTTGTAAAAGTACAACCAGATGATGCAGATTGGGATGCTGGTGATGTTCGTTACAATGTATTACGTTGGACGTCTTCTCCAAATCCTCCTTTTGGTGGATATGGACCAAGTTTTGTAAACCCAAGAACTGGAGAGATTTTAGGCTCAGACATTATGCTAGAGTTTGTTCATTTTACCAATAGAGTTTTTGCAGACAAATTATACAATTCTGCAGCATCTAATATGAAGGTAGCAACTCTTGAAGAATTAGAGGTTAAAAAATACATGCAAAAAGGAAACCATATGTACTGTTCTATAGGGCATATAATGCATGAAAATTTACAATTAGGAACTGCTGTTTTACAAGCTTCTGGAGCTTCAGATTTAGAGATGGAAGCTATTAAAAAAGAAGGTATGAAATCTTTAATTATGCACGAAGTCGGTCATACACTTGGTTTAAACCACAATATGAAAGCGAGTCAATTATTTTCGCCAGAACAATTAGCAGATGCAAACTTTATCAAAGGAAAAGCATTAACAGGTTCAGTGATGGATTATGCAGGAATTAACATTACCAATGACAGAAGTAAGCAAGGGCAATATTATGACATGTCTGTTGGGCCTTATGATGTTTGGGCTATACAATTTGGATACACACCTTTTAGCACTGAATCTGAAAAAGAGGCACTTTTAGAAAAGTCTACAGAACCAGAATTAATCTTTGGTAATGATGCAGATGATATGCGTGCTCCAGGAAAAGCAATAGATCCTAGAGTGATGATCGGTGATTTATCCAACGATCCAATAACCTATTCTATGAATAGATTTGAGTTGGTAAACTCCATGATGAAAGAACTAAAACCAAAATTCTTAAAAGAAGGTGAAACCTATGAAGATTTAAGAAGAGCCTACAACACACTTCATAGCCAAACTAGAATTGCAGGTGGTGTTGTTTCTAGATTTATCGGGGGTGTATATGTAGATAGATCTACATTTGGTCAAGAAGGAGGAACACAACCTTACACTCCAGTAAATTTGTCAGACCAAAAAAGAGCTATGAGTGCACTAAACAAATACATTTTTGCTCCTAATGCTTTTGATACTCCAAATGATGTTTATAATTATTTAGCAAAACAAAGAAGAGGATACAATTTCTTTGGAGGTCCAGAAGACCCAAAAATTCATGAGCAAGTTTTATCCTATCAAACGAGTATTTTAGCGCATTTAATGCATCCAAATACCTTACAAAGATTATCAAACTCTGCATTGTATGGAAATGAATACAAACTAGAAACCTTTATGTCTGACTTAAATAATATGATGTTTAAACCAGATGTGTATGGAAGTATCAATTCTTTCCGTCAAAATTTACAGGCTGTTTACACAAAACAATTGATTGATATGCTTACAGGTAAAGCGAGTAGTAGATTTTCTATTGCATCAAAATCAATGGCCATTTATAATTTAAATACGATTAAAAAATGGGTAGGTAATGGTACAGGTGATTTGGCTACAAAAGCACACAAAAATCACTTAAAAACATTAATTACCAATTCTATGAAAGAAATTAAATAAGCAATCATAAATATTTATGAAAACCGTAATTGTTTCGATTACGGTTTTTTTTATCTTTACACTATGGCAAAAATACTAATTACAGGAGGTACAGGTTTAGTGGGCACTAGACTTACAAAAATGTTGATTGATAAAAAGCATGAAGTTATAATTTTGAGCAGAAACCCCAAAAACAAAAATGAGTTTAAATGGGATACCTCTAAAAAGTATGTTGATAAAAAAGCATTCGAAAATATTGATTATATTATTCATTTAGCGGGCGCAGGAATTGCAGATAAACGTTGGACTGACGAACGAAAAAAAATAATAATTGACAGCAGAGTACAAACAGCCAATTTACTTTTTAATACAATTAAAGAAAACAACATCAACCTTAAAGGTTTTATCTCAGCTTCAGGAATTGGATATTATGGAGCCATCACCACCAATACTATTTTCAAAGAGTCAGACTCAGTAGGTGATGATTTTTTAGGTGAAGTTTGCCAAAAATGGGAAGACGCTGCACATCAATTTGAAGGTTTAAACATCCCTGTAACTATTTTAAGAACCGGTATTGTTTTATCTAAAAAAGGAGGTGCCTTAGAAAAAATGAGATTGCCCGTAATATCTCCAATAGGTTCTGGAAAACAATATTTACCTTGGATTCATATGGATGATTTATGTGATATGTACACCCAAACAATTGAAGGTAATTTAAAAGGAATTTACAACGCCGTTGCACCAGAACACCATACAAGTATTACCTTCTCAAAAGCACTAGCAAAAAGCCTCAAAAGACCTTATATTGGTATTTGTGTTCCTAGTTTTATGCTAAAACTATTATTTGGTGAGTTATCAATTATATTATTAGAGGGCAGTAGAATTTCGGCAAAAAAAATCGAAAAGAATGGATATTCTTTCCGATTTAAAACGCTTAAAAAAGCATTGAATACTTTATAACCTTTCTTAGAAAGTAGATGTAATATTTAAAGCAACTTCACTCCAAGTCTTAGAAACGCCATCTCCTCCTGTATGTAAAAGCTCACACACTTTATTTAAAGAAGCTAAAGCCGCTGTAGCTTTCCAATTCCCTACATCAATAGTAGAGGTCATGTTAAAAGTTTTATCAACTATCGTATACGTAAAAGGTACGTCTTGTGTAACTCCGTTCATTTTAATTTGTGCAACTCCTGTAGTTTCATCTGCTATCATTAATTTACCAGAGAGCATTTCAGTGTTTTCCATCACACCAAAAAAGAACTTTTGAATTTTATAATCTCTACTCGTGTCTTTCGTCATTAAACTACTAACGGGTATCGAAAATTCTGTATTATTAATTGCTTCTTTTACACTAGCGCCTTCTCCTCCAGAAAGCACATCTACTTTTTTAAACCAACCACCAACTCCAATTTTATCGGTAGTTTTATAAGCCGTAAACATAATATCGTTGTTAGCATTTGCAACGGTAAAGGCAGCAGTACTTTTAGGTGTTTCTATTTCTGTTGTGGTTTCTTTACTTTCTTCTTTTTTAGCTTCAGATTTACATCCTGCAAAATTAAATGCAGTTGCAATGATTAAAAAAGAAATGATACTTATTTTTTTCATGATCTATTATTTTTTATGAATTAAAATTTTATTTGCAAGCTTTATGTACTCTTTTTTTGCATCTTTTACAGACATTCCGTTTAATTGCACCCAAGCGTTAAATTTAAATGCGCTTCGCACATCCATACTACTATTCATTGAGAATTTATTACCAAAATTTGCTTGCTTATAATACGCGTAAAATTTTAGCATTACATCTGGTGCAACCCCTTTTTTTAGTTTAGATATTTCTTTGAAAGCAATTTCAAACTCCTTATCCAACTCTATAGAATTATTTTTCTGCAATGACTTGGACACCTCCTTTAACTTTATCTCCTAAACTTACCTTTACTTTAGCTTCTATTGGCAAATAAACATCTACCCGAGAGCCAAACTTTATGAACCCTGCATCTGCACCCTGCACAACTTTATCGCCAACTTTTGCATAATTTACAATTCTTTTGGCAAGTGCACCAGCAATTTGTCTATATAATATTTCACCAAAAGCCTTGTTTTTTAGAACCACTGTAGTTCTCTCATTTTCTGTGGATGCTTTTGGATGCCATGCCACTAAATATTTCCCAGGATGATATTTGCTATATTTTACAACACCACTCAATGCATATCTTGTAACATGCACATTTATTGGCGACATAAATATTGATATTTGTATTCTTTTACCCTTAAAATATTCTGGTTCTTCAACCTCTTCGATGACCACCACTTTACCATCTACAGGAGCTATAATAACGTTCTCATCTATTTGGGTATTCCTTTTAGGGTTTCTAAAAAACTGAAGTACAATAATTAAAAAAGCAATTGCAATAATTTGGATTGTTTTTGTTAACCAAAGTATAGCAATAAATTTTTCAGCCAATAATATCATGGCTATAACAATTAAGAAAGTTATTACAATTATTTTGTATCCTTCTTTATGAAATCGAATCATAGTTAAATAATAAAATTAATATACAAATATACGAACGGTGCAACAAATAACAAGCTATCTAGCCGATCTAAAATACCACCATGGCCCGGCATAATGTTTCCACTATCCTTAATCATAGCCTGTCGCTTAAATTTTGATTCTACTAAATCTCCTATTGTACCAATACTAGATACAATTACACCAATGATTAACCAGTTTGCCATTGAAAAATCAACATTGAACTTACTTATTAATAATGCGCCTATTAATGAAAAAACAAGTCCTCCAAAAAAACCTTCAATTGTTTTTTTAGGAGATACAGACGGAAATAATTTATGTTTCCCAAAGTTCTTTCCTATTAAAAACGCAAAAGAATCATTAATCCATATAATCGATAAAATACCAATCATTAAATAAGGATGAAAATGATCTTCATGAAAAGGAAGTAACACTAAAAAACACATTGAAAATATTACATATCGAATAGAAACCCCCAATTTAGATCGCTCATTAGAAAAGCTAATTTCTTTTTTAAAAAACAATTGATACATTAAAAATAAAGAGGAACCTATAGTAATTGCCAGAATTCCAATGACAGCAAAACTTTCTTGCCTTTTCAGCATTAAAAATAAAAGAATCGAAAAAAAGACGTAAGGTGCAGAATTTTTAAGTTTTATCATTCTAGAGAATTCCCAAACAGATAAAAACCCAAATATGGAAATTAATACAATGTAAGACTCTTTTGAAAATAGAACTGCAGAAATAAAGGTTAAGATGTAGACAATTCCAGAAAAAATCCTTCTTAAAAGGTTGCGCATATTATAAATCTTCTAGTAGCAACAAATATAAGTTTTTTGAGTTATTGTTACCATAGTTTAAAAAATTATCCTCGCTTTTATCAATTCTATAATTTTTAATAGCACAAATATTGGTAGGCAAACTAATTTTGCGATTAATTTTTATCCCAGTTAAACCTTGACCCGTATCTTTAACTAATTGACTTGTAGTAGCAAAAACGATGAAATTATCTGGAAATTCTTGTAACCTTGTACTTTTTAACTGATTTGAGGAAAATAAAATATCTCCATTATCTGCAATTAAATGCTCGCAAGTAGTAAGAATTGGCGTTTCCTCTTTAAAAGTATCCATTATACGGACATTATTCTGACTACAAAGTGAACTCAATTTTTTATCTAAAAGATAAAGAGTACTCCAATTATTTTCAAAAATCACGTTTTTAAAGTTCTCTACAACCTCTTCCATACTTGCGCAGTATAAAAACTTACCTCCTTTTTCAACAAATTTATGGACAAACAAATCATCAAGATCTAACTTTACATCTTGTTTTTGAATCGTCGAATCTTCTCTTTCAGAAGTTCCAAAAAGTTTCTTAAAAAAGCTCATCTAACATTTATTGTTCTCAAATTTCTTCTTCGGCTGGTAAAATTTCCTCTTTGGCTTTTACCTCCACATCTAAAGCTTCATCAAAAGGTCTTTTACCAAAGATCTTTTGTAAATCGTCTTTAAAAATAACTTCTTTTTCTAACAGCAATTCAGCAAGTATCGTAAGCTTTTCTCTATTATTTGATAACAATTCAATAGCTCTTTGGTACTGAACTTCTATCATTTGAGAAATTTCACTATCAATCATCTTTCCTGTATCTTCGCTGTAAGGCTTCACAAAAGAATCATTCCCTGAAGAATCGTAGTAAGTAATATTACCAATTTTTTCATTTAAACCATAAACCGTAACCATGGCTCTAGCTTGCTTTGTAACTTTCTCTAAATCGCTTAAAGCTCCTGTAGATATTTTATCAAAAATAATTTTCTCGGCGGCTCTGCCTCCTAAAGTGGCACACATTTCATCTAACATTTGCTCTGTTTGCACAATCAATCTTTCAGCAGGCAAATACCAAGCAGCTCCTAAAGATTGTCCTCTAGGTACAATTGTAACCTTCACTAAAGGCGCAGCATGCTCTAACATCCAACTAACGGTTGCATGACCTGCTTCATGAAAAGCAATAACTTTCTTTTCTTTTGGTGTAATTACTTTATTTTTCTTTTCTAAACCACCTACGATTCTATCTACCGCATCTAAAAAATCTTGGTGATGTATTGCTTTTTTACCTGTTCTGGCAGCAATTAAAGCAGCTTCATTACACATATTGGCTATATCAGCTCCTGAAAACCCAGGGGTTTGTTGTGCTAAAAACTTAATTTTAACATCATCCGCCATTTTTAAAGGCTTTACATGAACTTCAAAAATTTCTTCTCTTTCATTAATATTTGGTAAATCTACATAGATCTGTCTGTCAAAACGACCTGCACGCAACAAAGCACTATCCAGAACATCTGCTCTATTCGTTGCAGCAAGAACAATTACATTTGTATCTGTACCAAAACCATCCATTTCAGTTAATAACTGATTAAGAGTATTTTCACGTTCGTCGTTACCACCCGTCATACTATTTTTACCACGAGCTCTACCCACGGCATCAATTTCATCAATAAATATAATAGAAGGTGATTTTTGAGCGGCTTGCTTAAATAAGTCACGCACTCTAGAAGCACCAACACCTACAAACATTTCTACGAAATCTGAACCTGATAAAGAGAAAAAAGGAACTTCTGCCTCACCCGCTACTGCCTTCGCTAATAAAGTTTTCCCGGTTCCTGGAGGGCCTACTAACAAAGCTCCTTTTGGAATTTTACCTCCTAAAGAAGTATATTTATCTGGGTTTTTTAGGAAATCTACAATTTCTTGAACTTCTTCTTTTGCTCCTTCTAAACCTGCAACATTCTCAAAAGTTGTTTTAACTTTCGTGTCTTTATCAAATAATTTAGCTTTTGATTTTCCAATACTAAAAATTTGACCACCACCACCACCACCAGCGCCGCCACCAGACATTCTTTTCATGAAGAATAACCAAATAGCAATTAATATAATGAAAGGTAAAAAGCCTAGGAGCGCATCAAAAATACTTGTGCTCTCTTTGTTATCGATGTCTACAATTAATTCATTCTCCTTTTTTGCTTGCGCTATATTTTCTTCGAAAGTTCTCTGATCTCCAAAATTGTATTCGTAAACAGCAGCGCCAGGCCTATAAAAAGTAGAAGATGTAAATTTTTTGTGTGTTGCTTTGTTTAAAGCCTCCTGTGTTAAAAAAAGCTGTGCAACATCTTTATTTACAACAACAATTTTTTTAATATCATTGTCTCTTAGTATTTCTTCAAACTTATTTTTTGTGATGCTTTTAGAAGCTAAATCTCCACTACTAAAAAATTGCACCGCAATTATAGCAACCAACACGGCTCCATAAATCCAATAAGAACTAAATTTAAGTTTCGGTAAGTTGTTTTTTTTATCTTTATTTGAGTCACTCATTTTTTATAAAATAAATAAGGTTAAACTGGATTAATTTCGATGATTTTGGCATCACCCCAAAGGCTTTCTATATCATAGAAATCTCTTACATGCTTTTGAAAAATATGAACAACTACGTGCACATAATCCATTAAAATCCATTCAGAGTTTGTTTGTCCTTCTATATGCCAAGGCTTGTCTTTTAATTCTTTGCTAACTACTTTTTGCACCGAACCAGAAATTGCATTTACCTGTGTATTTGAATTTCCTGAACATATAATAAAATAATCACAAACTGTATTTTCTAAATCTCTTAAATCGAGTATTTGGATGTTTTCTCCTTTAACATCATCTATCCCTTTAATAATTACAGCGATTAATTCGTCTGTACTTACGTGCTTTTTTGCCATTAATATCTTCTCTAGTTTAGTGCAAAGTTATTATTTTTTTGCGAGTTTTATGCGTAATTTTGAACTAGTTTACACAATATTTAACACTTGAAATTAATCAAACTTAGTGCCATTGATTCTACGAGTTCTTTTTTAAAAGAATTGTCTCAGAATTCTACGTTAGAAAATTATACCGTGGTGGTTACAAATAAGCAAACCAAAGGGCGCGGCCAACAAGCCAACTCTTGGGTTTCTAAACCTAACAAAAATCTTACCATGAGTGTCTTTATAAAGGGTTTTAAGTTAGCAATGCCCCATCAAAAATACTTAAATTTCGCGATTAGTTTAGCCATTTTTGATATTCTTTCTATCAAACAAATTGAAAAGCTCTCTATCAAATGGCCGAACGACATTATGTCAGCAAATAAAAAAATATGTGGCATTTTAATAGAAAATAGTATCCGAAGTAATGAAATTTACACCTCTATTGTCGGAATAGGCTTAAACGTAAATCAAGTAAAATTTCCTGATTTCCTAGAAAAAGCGTCTTCTCTTAAAAAAATTACAAATATCGAATACAACTTAGACCTTTTACTTTTAGAACTCATGGCTCAAATAAAAGTTCGTGTAGCGCTATTAAAAGCAAAAAAATACCGTGAACTAGAAAGTGATTATTTGGAGGTCTTATACAAAAAAAACATCCCTACGATGTTTAAAGATCGTCAAGATGTTTTATTTATGGGTATTATTCTCGGTATTTCTAAAACTGGAAACCTTCAAGTTGAGTTAGACGATGAAACCGTTAAAGAATTCGGAATGAAAGAAATTTCTTTTGCTTAAAGTTTTCCTAAATTAGCCGTTAAGGTCTCAATAAAACTGTTTAACGGTCTTTTTACCATCATTGCCATCATGGCATTAAATTGTCCATTAAAATGCAATTGTACTGCACTCGTACTCGCATCAACCTCCGTTATATCGGCAACCAAATGAAAATCTAATTTACTACTTGCTGCCCCTAAAGTAACATTAGAATAGGGTGTTTTCTCTTTTAAAATCAATCTAATTTCTGGCATTCCTTTTAATCCAAAAATAAACGAATCACCATCAACCTCAAATTTCTGAATAGATGTTGGCATCAATTGTTCAAAATTTTTCAAATCAGCCAAAAACTCAAAAGTTTCTTTTTGAGATTTCGCAACCGTTACTTTATTACCTTCTATGTTCATACTATTTGATATTTATTGATTCCACTGACTTGGGTTAGCTCTCCACTCTTGTAAAATAAGCAATTCTTTTTCAGAAATATAATTGCTATCTAAAGCCTGTTCCAATAAATTATCATAATTGCTTAAAGTCTTTAAATTCACATTAAAATCCTTAAAGTTTTGTTCAGCAACCTTAAATCCGTAAGAAAAAATAGCCACCATCCCTTTTACCACAGCTCCTGCTTCTTTTAAAGCTGTCACGGCATTTAAGCTGCTATTTCCGGTACTGATTAAATCTTCGATTACGACTACATTCTGACCGCTTTCTAAATGACCTTCTATTTGATTTTTTCTTCCGTGCTGCTTTGGTTCTGGCCGCACATAGACAAAAGGCAACCCTAACTCTTGCGCTACCATAACACCAATGGCTATAGCTCCCGTTGCCACGCCAGCAATCACATCAGGTTTACCGTATTCTAACTCCACTATTTTAGCCAATTCTTCTTTTAAAAAAAGACGCACAGGAGGGTAAGATAAGGTTATTCTGTTATCGCAATATATAGGAGATTTCCAACCTGAAGCCCATTGAAACGGTTCATGGGGTTTTAACTTTATTGCTTTAATTTGCAATAAATGTTCGGCTGTTTTTTTTGCTGTATCTTTGTTTAAAACCATAACGCAAATGTATAAAGTTTTTGTAAATGAAACCCCAATAATTATTACATCTTCGTTAAAAAAGGAAAATAATTTTCCCGTATATCTTTTTAAAGAGGTTATTTTTAAAGACCTTATACAGCAACTTAAAAATAATTTTTTAACAGGGATTGTTTTACATAGTACTGATTTAGAGCAAGATTGGGAGGTTTTTACAAAGCATTTAAGAGTAGTTCCAGCTGCCGGAGGTTTAGTTTTAAATGCTAAAAAAGAAGTGCTTTTTATATATCGAAATGATACCTGGGATTTGCCTAAAGGAAAAATTGAAAAAGGCGAAAGCATTGAAAATGCTGCCCTTAGAGAGGTGGAAGAAGAGTGCGGAATCTCTAATATTTCAATTGACAAAAAATTGCTTACAACCTATCATATTTATGATCAAAACGGACTGCATTTAAAAGAAACACATTGGTTTTTAATGAACTCTAATTATAAAAAAGAACTAATTCCGCAGTTAGAAGAAGGCATTACCCAGGTAGTTTTTAAAAATAAAACGGAAATTGAAGCCGCTTTCCAAAACACGTACGCCAATATTAAATTAGTGTACGATACTTATCAAGAAACCTAGTTTTCTCAAAAAACCCTCTATCTTTGCCCTCTTTAAATAGAAAGCAAACAATGACAAATTTTATCAAAAAAATAACACCCAATGCTAAAGATGACGTTTTAGCAGGAATCACAGTCTCTTTAGCGATGATTCCTGAAGTTGTTGCCTTTGCATTTGTGGCACAAATTAGTCCAATTGTAGCTTTATTTGGTGCTTTTGTAGTTGGAATAATTTCGGCTCTTTTTGGCGGAAGACCTGGATTAATTTCAGGTGCGGCAGGTGCCGTTGCTGTTATTTTTGTAACGATGATACAAGAAGGACATGCAAGAGGTTTGTTATTTGATAATCCTGTTGAGAATATGGGATATTTTTATTTGTTAGCAGCAGTAGTTTTAATGGGCTTTATCCAAGTGTTAGCTGGTGTCTTTAAACTTGGAAAATTTGTTCGTTTAATACCACATCCTGTAATGATGGGGTTTGTAAATGGTTTAGCAATTGTGATATTTATGGCTCAATTAGGAATGTTTACGGAGAACAAAAAAGATTTTTTCGGGCAAAATATGCGTGAAACTACCTCAAAAGATTTAATCTATAATGTATCTGATAATCAAGTGAAAGATATCGCGTCCAATACTGTGGTATTTACAATTGATGGTAATTCTGTAATAAATAACAGCACTAAGGAAAAAGTATTTTTACTTTCTGACGGACAAGTTTTTGATATTAAAACCGAAAAAGTAGTTTTCAATGTAAATAATGAAGGTTTTTATAGCATAAAGGATAGTGGCGTTGTAAAATCTGCTATGCAGGGAGAAACCTTATATATAATGATTGGTTTGGTTTTACTAACAATGCTTATTGTTTGGGGATTACCAAAATTAACAACAAAAATACCCGCAGCGTTAACTGCAATATTAATTGTAACCTTAATTTCTATTTTTAGCGGATTAAGCTCTATAAATGTTGGTGATTTTATCCGAGATGGTGGTGGCGCAGGATTAAACGGAATTGACGAAATTTCTAGTAAATTAAATTTGTTAGAATTATGGAGCAACTTACCTTTTAATTTAGATACTTTAAAATTTATAGCACCTTATGCTTTTTTAGCCGCTTCTGTTGGTTTAATAGAAACTTTAATGACTATGAATTTAGTGGATGAACTTACAGAATCTAGAGGTAATGGAAATAAGGAATGTGTGGCGCAAGGCGCAGGAAATATAGTAAGCGGAATGTTTGGTGGAACTGGTGGTTGTGGAATGATAGGACAAACCGTAATTAATATAAACGCCGGCGGACGTGGACGCTTATCTGGAGTTACGATGGCATTAACATTGTTAACTTTTATTTTATTTGCAGATAAATATATTGAGCAAGTGCCTATCGCAGCGCTTGTAGGTGTAATGTTTATGATGGTCATTGAAACTTTTGCATGGTCTAGTTTTAGAATTTTAAAGAAAATACCTATCTCTGATGCTTTTGTTTTAATCATTGTTTCTGCCGTTACTGTTTTCTTTGATTTAGCCATTGCAGTATTTGTTGGGGTTATTATTTCTGCTTTATCTTTTGCATGGACAAGTGCTAAAAAAATAAGAGCTAGAAAACGTTTTAAAGCAGATGGTACTAAAATTTATGAAATTTGGGGGCCCCTTTTCTTTGGAAGTATCACAGATTTTAACGCAAAGTTTGATATTAAAAATGACCCCAATGTAGTAGAAATTGATTTTGTGGAAGCAAGAGTTTCAGATCATTCCGCTATTGAAGCTATTTTTGCTTTGGTTGAAAAATACCAAGCGGAAGGAAAGAATATTACTCTAAAACATTTAAGCGAAGATTGTAAGATTTTACTTCATAAAGCAAGTCCTATTTTTGAAAATATTATACTAGAAGATATTGATGATCCTCGTTATCATTTAGCTGCAAATCCCGAGAAATTTCCGAAAGCTTTGAAGGAGTATAAGTTTTAGGGATTGATTGTACACAATTGATTTTTTAAACGTTTTTACCACTAAATATAAGGATACAGTTTTTATTTTCTATAAATTCTTCCTGTAATGATGCAATAAGATTTATTTTCTTTGCATCATTACTGTTTTCTCCTTTTTCATAGTCTAAATGCCTACCTTTTATATATATATATAGATTTTAAACCTCTTTATTTTTAAATTATCCTACTGATAATTTTGCAGCATCTTTCCATAAATAATGTGGCATAGGTTCTTCTAATTTCCAATTAATACTCATAGGCTTGGAGCCATAATAATCTTTAAGATTTCCCTCACCTATAAAAATATAGCCTAAACTATTACCAAATTCATTCTTTGCTTTTTCTCTAACAAATAGTAAAATACGCTTATCATTTTCTTTATGGTTTATATATGATAAACCTTTCCCTTTATCAGGTCTTGCAGAATTTTGTGTTTGCCAGTGAAATAATAGTTCATTTACGGCATAATCATCATACATCGTTGTTGGCGAAAAATTTTCTTCAGACTTAATAAGATTGATAAAAAGTAGTTCTGTATTTAAATCTTTATTTTCAACAGTACCTTCCATACTTAGATATTTTCTGGAAAAAGTACTTTTTCTAAATGCCACTAATATTTGGTCTCTTGTATAACGATTATGTAATTTTAAAGGTTGATTGTATGGAAGTTTAATTGGTATTTCTTTAAAGTCAATATTTTCAATCAATACCTTAAGGACTTCTTTTATTTCTTCAACTAAAATATTGTTTTCACCAATTGCTTTTATGCTCATTTCTAATGAGTCAAAACCACTTGCCTTTTGCCAAACATCATAATGCAGCATCAATAGCATCGTTTTTTCATTTTCATCGAAATCAGAAATTTTGATATTGAAATTTTGTTCAGCAATTTTTAAAATAAAAGTGAAATAGCTTAAAGAATTTGTTGAAAGCCATTTATTGGAAATTGCAGAAACTACAGCTTTTTCATTTTTAGAATCAAAATCATTTATTTTTCCTGCAAGTTGACATAATCGTTGCCAACTTCCTCTTTTATAAATCGCTTGAATCGGAATGTTATAAAATTCGCTAAAATTACCAATAGTAAGAGGCAAATTTGTATTGTGTTGAAACTGCTCAATTCTTTGAATCAACTTATTCTTATGTAATGATGTTGCTGAAATTATGTTTTTCAGTATCGTTTTTTTCGTCTTTTTCTCTAAAATTATAGAGCATCCTAATGGTAAATGCGGAAAATTATCCTCAATTTCTTTTGCAACAGTAGTATTTGTTTTTCCAATTAAAGCTCGGAATTTATTTTCAAAATTATATTCTGGTCTAGAATTTCCAACAAAATCTAAAACGGTTAAAGAATCCTTTTCTTCATAAAGTCTTAAACCTCTTCCAAGCTGTTGTAAAAATATAGTTAAGCTTTCTGTTGGCCTTAAAAAGAGTAAAGTATCTATTTCTGGCATATCAATTCCTTCATTAAAAATATCAACTACAAATAAATAATTGATTTCTTTTTTCTCTAACTTTTGACGAACAACAACTCTTTCTTTGCTATTATTACTTGTTAAGTAATAAGCTTTTAAACCTGCCAACGTAAATTTCTCAGCCATATATTTTGCGTGCTCCATGGAAACACAATACCCTAAAGCTCTCACATCGTTTATATCCTTTATGTATTTTTCTAAAGCATCAATTATTTCTCTAACCCTTCTGTCATTTCCGGTGTAAATATTAGTTAATTCACTCGCAACATATCTTCCTCTAATCCAATTTACATTTGATAAATCGATACTATCTGTAATTCCAAAATATTGAAAAGGACATAACAGCTTTCTATTCATTGCTTCAGGTAATCTAATTTCTGCTGCAATTTTATTGTCAAAATCTTCCAAAATATCTCCACCATCCATTCGTTCAGGAGTAGCAGTAAGACCAAGAAGTATTTTTGGCTTAAAGTAATTGATTACAAACCTATAGCTATTTGCAATTTGATGATGACATTCATCAATAATGATATAGTCATAATAATCTTCTGATAGATTACTGTTTTCAAGTTGATTATTTATTGTTTGAACAGAAGCAAATACAAGCTCGAAGTTATCAGGCACAATAGCATCAACCCATAATTCACCAATATTATTGTTCTTTAAAACACCTTGAAAAGTAGAAAGTGATTTTTGCAGTATCTCTTTTCTATGTGCTAGAAATAAAAGTTTAGATGACTTATTATTTTGTTTAAATCGCTTATAATCAAAAGCAGAAATAACTGTTTTTCCAGTCCCTGTTGCAGCAACTACAAGATTTCTAAATCTATTATGCACAGTTCTTTCAACCTCTAATTTTTCTAGAACTTCATTTTGATATGGAAATGGTTTGATGTCAAAAAAAGCTGTATTATTTTCATAAGGTTTACTAAACTTGCTTTGTTTTAAAGCGTTTTGCAGCTTTTCTTTATGAATTGATTCATTGAATAATTCAAAATCATTGCTCTGCCAATAAGCATCAAATGTTTTTTGAAATTTATCAATAATATGCCCAACTTCTTTAGTAGTTACTTTTAAATTCCACTCTAAACCATCAGTTAAAGCAGACCTTGAAAAGTTAGAAGAACCAATATATGCAGTATGAAAGCCAGTATTTCTGTAAAAAAGATAAGCTTTAGCATGTAGTCTTTCATTACTTGTATTGTATGAAATTTTCACCTGTGTATTTGGAAGTTTGGCAAGAAGCTGAATAGCTTTATAATCAGTAGCACCAATATAAGTAGTGGTTATTACCTTAAGTTTTCCTCCACGCTCGGTAAATTCTTTTAATTCTTTTTCAAGAATTATTATTCCTTTAAACTTTATAAATGAAACAAGTAAGTTAATTTGGTTTGACGAAAGAATTTCTTTTTTCAATTCACTTTCTAGTGATAACCCCCCATTTCCACCAGTAAATAATTCACTTTGAGTTAGTGTTGTGTATGGTGTTATTTCCTTGAGATGTAAATCTAAATTTGAAAAATGAGCATTAGTCTTTGCAAAAACTGCATTTAGAATTTCTCCTTCAATACTTACTAAATCTTCTTTAAATTCTTGTTTGTTTAGCTCTTCCTTTAAGAGTCTTATTATTTTATTTGCAATTTGAATTTGCTGTTCTATTTTATTTTCACCTTTTATAATTTCAAAAGCATGCTTTAAAGTTTTTGATAAATGTTTGGAAAGTATATTTGAGGCTTCCTCTTTATCGATTAAACTCTTTTTTAAAAAGAATTTGTCTTTGTCAAGTTCTTTCAACTTTTCGGAGACAAGTTGGGTAATTAATTCTTCATATATTCCTTGATTCATAATTCAATAAATTCTTTTAAAATAGGTAAATCAGCTTCAGCCCAATCCAAGTTCCTCAATTCTTCCTTATTTGCTAAAATATAGTTGCAATGTTCTTTAAGCTTCAATTCTCCTGAAACATATTCAGCAACAAAAGGTATTAATTTAATTTTAAAATTTGGGTATTGATGAATTACTGGTGTTAATCTTTTTTTAATTGAAATATGAATATTTAACTCTTCAAATATTTCTCTCTTAATACAATCAATTTCAGACTCACCAAATTCAATTTTCCCTCCTGCAAACTCCCATTTTAATGGAAGCTCCATGGTTTCACTTCTTTGAACGGTTAGCGTTTTATTTGCAAATTGAATAATTGCACAAGTAACAGGAATTATTTTCATTAATTAAATTTAATAAATAAGCTTTTCATTAGCCTAAACCATCCCTTCATTTAAAGAAGGTAAATTTTGATGACTTTTGCGACATGAATTATTAATAGCTGCGGTATCGATGAAAATCAAAGCTCAGCTAATCTATTTTATCCAAATTAGTTCTATAAATAACTACTTTTTAGTGCTACCAATATAAAAAACTATTTCCTAAATAGTTTATAAAGGATATTTAATTATTACAAAAAGACTTTTTTCTATATAAAGTTTTGTTTCTACTGTACTTTACGCTCGTCTATCAGTATCTTTTTTAGCATTGCCCCTATACTTTTGTGGCATTGCTCAGTATCTTTTATATAACTATACTAGTATAAATTACACAAAATACTACTATAATTTTTAAATTATACTAGAATAAATTTTAATAAAATGTAGTATTTTTACAAAAAGAAGAAGTAAACCTCTTTAAACTATAGAATTGGTTTACATCCATAAAAATACAAAAAAACTGCAAATAATTATGGCAATACGTTACAGAATTACAAAAAGAAGCAACAGCATTCAACAAAAAAAAGAACAATACATTATGCAAGCGGTACATACCGGTAAAATAAATCTCGACTATATTAGTAGCGCCATTAGTAATGAATGTAGTTTGCATGAAGTAGATGTAAAAGCGGTATTAATGGCCTTGGGTATAAAACTAGAATACTATTTAGAAAAAGGCAATATTGTAGATTTAGGTGATGTTGGTAAATTTAAAATGGGGTTTCAGTGTATTGCAGAAGAAGATGCTGCTAAGCTATCCCCTAAAAAAAACATTAAAAAGTATCATGTTAACTACCAACCTTCTGTAAAGTTAAAACGCAAACTAAAATCGGGTATTACTACTTATAAAGAAGGTAGTAGAAGTGTTGGTTAATTCCCGACACCCCTAAGGTCCCCTCAAGGAGACAATGGCTTCGTTAAGCAATTATAATTTGGTAAAATTTTAGGTATTTAAGATATTATTTTCTATCCTTTTTTAAACTGCAAGAGTAGTATCCCCTTGAGGGGATTATAGGGGTGTTTTCATCACTATACCTACACCCCTAAAGTCCCCTCAAGGGGCCAGTGGTTTCATTAAGCAATTATAATTTCGTAAAACTTTCAGGTATATAGCAAATTTATTTTCTATACTTTTTTTAACCTCAAGAGTAGTATCCCCTTGAGGGGATTATAGGGGTGTTTTCATCACTATACTTACACCCCTAAAGTCCCCTCAAGGAGCCAGTAGCGTCGTTAAGCAATTATAATTTCGTGAAATTTCAGGTAATTAAGATATTAATTTCTATCCTTTTTTTAACCTCAAGAGTAGTATCCCCTTGAGGGGATTATAGGGGTGTTTTCTATTTAAGGATGCAAGATAATTTACACCCCTAAGGCCCCCTCAAGGGGCCAGTGGTTTCATTAAGCAATTATAATTTCGTGAAATTTTAGGCATTTAAGATATTAATTTATATCCTTTTTTAAACCTCAACAGTGGTATCCCCTTGAGGGGATTATAGGGGTGTTTTCAATTTGATATCCCCTCATTCTTGATTCAACTCTTTCACTTTCTCTTCAAGAACTAATAAAACACTAAACATATTTTTTAGTACCTCATTATTCGAAAATCTTAAGAACTTTACTCCTTGCGCTTCCAGTGCTCCTTGTCTTTTAGCATCATATAAAAAAGAATGGTCATGGCTACTACCATCAATTTCGATGGCTAATCCAATTTCATGACAATAAAAATCTGCGATATAATTTAACATTGGCACTTGCCTGTG
>JBNMNV010000008.1:0-29747 GCA_051278125.1 Polaribacter sp.
ACGTAGTCTTTAATTTTTCTACTCATTTTTTTTATTCTTTTTTTTCCTGAACGAATATAATTGATTTTAAAGAAATGTTAACAACATTCTTCTTTTTATTCTCATTACCTTTGAATTGAATTAAACCTAAAGTGATGAAAAAAATTAGTATTATTTTAATTATAATGATCTTAGCTGTATTTTCTTGCAAAAAACCGGATGCTAAAAAAAGCATTCCTAAAGTTGCTAAAACAGCACTAAAAGAAACTTCAGCATTAAAAATAACACCAATATCGCACGCTACTGCAGTCATTTCTTTTGATAAGGAAACTATTTATTTAGATCCTACAGGAGGTTTAAAAGCTTTTAAAGGATTTAAAAAACCTACGTATGTTCTAATTACGGATATTCATGGTGATCACATGGACTTAAAAACATTGAATGCATTAGATCTTTCAGAGAGCATCATTATTGCTCCTGAAGCTGTGAGTAAAAACCTAACCACTATTAATTCTCGAGAAATTATTACAATACAAAACGGTGAAAAAAAATTGATGGGTAACTTTAATATAGAAGCGATACCTATGTATAATTTAAGAGAAGAAGCTTTAAAGTTTCACTCTAAAGGAAGAGGAAATGGTTATGTATTAACAATTAATAATGAAAGAATTTACTTTTCTGGTGACACTGAAGATATTCCTGAAATGAGAACTTTAAAAAATATTGATAAAGCTTTTGTTTGTATGAATTTACCCTACACAATGAACATTGAAAGTGCTGCTGATGCCGTTTTAGAATTCAAACCAACAGAAATATATCCGTATCATTATAGAGGAACAAATGGCTTGAGTGATGTTGTGAAATTTAAGGAAATTGTTACGAATCAAGATGCAAATATTAAGGTGATTCAATGGAACTGGTATCCAAATTAATGAGTAATTTGATTTTGATACAGGTTATATTCATTGACTAATTTGTAGTAAACTGAAAATTATTTTAATGAAAATACAAGTAACTTGATAGCAATTTTCATGATTGCTTCCAGTTCTTTAAATTATGTTTTCTGCCCTAACTTGAGTTTATATGGATACAACTGCCTCAATCCTCAATCCAATTTTGTGAACATTTTACTGCTTTATGCCAATAATGCAATAGCTGTTCTACCTTTACTTTTTCTAATTTTGGATAAAATTCTTTGCCTACACCCCATTGTTCTTTGATTTGATCAATACTATCCCAATAACCCACAGCTAAGCCTGCTAAATATGCTGCTCCCATAACAGTTGTCTCTAATGTTTTAGGACGAATAATTTTAAAGCCAAATAAATCAGATTGAATTTGCATTAATAAATCGCTAGCCGCAGCGCCTCCATCAACTCTTAACTCAACACCTTTTTCACCTGCATCTGCTTCCATGGCTTTTACGATGTCATATACTTGAAAAGCAATTCCTTCTAAAGTTGCTCGCGCTATATGAGCATCAGTCGTTCCGCGAGTAATACCCATGATTGCTCCCCGAGCATATTGATCCCAATAAGGAGCGCCTAATCCGGTTAAAGCTGGCACAAAATACACCCCTCCATTATCACTTACTGTTTCTGCTAAATCATTAATACTAGAAGCTGTTGGAATCATTTTTACACCATCCCGCAACCACTGCACTGCCGCACCACCAACAAAAACACTTCCCTCTAGTGCGTATGTAGTTTTTCCATTTATTTTCCAAGCTATCGTGGTTAATAAATTATTTTTAGAATACACTGCTTTTTCACCTGTATTCATCAATAAAAAACAACCTGTACCATATGTGTTTTTAACCATACCTGGTTCTATACACATTTGCCCGAATAATGCAGCTTGTTGATCTCCGGCAATACCTGCAATAGGAATTTTTGTGGAAAACAAAGTGGTAGCTGTTGTTCCATACACCTCGCTACTTTCTTTTACTTCTGGTAAAATAGCTCTCGGAATATTGAATAATTTCAATAATTCTTCATCCCATTCTAAAGTATGAATGTTTAAAAGCATGGTACGACTTGCGTTAGAAACATCGGTAATAAACATTTTACCTCTAGTTAGTTTCCAAACTAAAAAAGTATCTACAGTGCCGAAACACAATTTTCCTGCTTTCGCTTTTTCTCTTGCTCCATCTACATTGTCTAAAATCCATTTTAATTTCGTAGCAGAAAAATAGGCATCTAAAACCAACCCTGTTTTCTTTTTAATCATATCGATATGACCTGCAGCTTTTAAATGATCACAAAATTTCGCAGTTCTTCGATCTTGCCAAACAATTGCATTGTAAACAGGTTCGCTGGTTTCTCGATCCCAAACAATGGTAGTTTCCCTTTGGTTTGTAATACCGATTGCGGCTATTTCCTGTCCTGTAATTCCTTCTTGCGCAACAACCTCGGCAGTTGCTGATATTTGAGAAGACCAAATTTCGTTTGGATCATGCTCTACCCAACCGGGTTTAGGAAAAATCTGTTCAAAAGTTTTTTGCGCAACTCTTACAATTTCTCCACTATGATTAAATAAAATTGCTCTTGAAGATGTTGTACCTTGATCTAATGCTAAAATTAATTTATCTTTCATTTTATGCGTTGTATTTTTAACTCATAAACCTCTTTTCATGCATACTTTTCTAATCAGAATAAAAAAATATTTTTTTCTTGTAGTTCTTTGAATTAAACGAAGATAATAGAAATTAAAGAAAGATCGAAAAAAGCATTTTTAATTTGGTTTGTTCATCAACGTGTTTTCTGATAACTAATACCATTTTAGACATCTAATGTCGCAATAAATCGTTTCTTTCTCGCTTACTTTTTATTAAAAAAATGACCGCTACGAAGTTAATGCGCAATATTTTTAATATCACTGAATCAAAAAATAAATTAATTTATGCACACCACAACAATATTATAAACTAAAACAGGTATAAAAAAAAGGGGAAACATGGCTTGAGTTTAACAACCATGCATTCGTGATTCTTTGGCGATAGAAAAAGAGAAATCTTGCAATTTGGTTATGTGATATACAAATAGATAATCTTAAATTTCATCTTCAAGTATTTCATATTTAGAGTGAAAGTATAATCAATTTTAGTTGTCATCAAACCACCATTGGTTTTGGACGATCATTAATTGAGTAGAGATAGCTGGGATGTAATGTTGTATGCAAAAAAGAATTTTACGATGAATAACCTTCTATTGCTATAAGCTACTCATTATTTGCAAACTACTCACAAAAACAACTGCATAAAAAATTACTCCAAAGCCTTTTTGAAATTTACAATTAATTTTTGTACTTTCTTATTTTCAAAAACTGTTGGATATAATTCATTTAAAATTACATGGTATTCATAATCGATTTTCATGGCAGCTATTAAATGATCTAATCCGTGATTTTCTTTATTTAAAACAAAAAATAAACCCGCCAATCTATATTCTATTTCTGCAAAATTCTTGTGCGTTTTTTGTGCATTATATAAAACAGATATGGCATCATTGAATTCGCCTAAAAAAGAGAGAATATCTGTTAAACCAATATAAATTTCTATCGCCTCATCTTTTAAACTTAAACAGTTTTCAAAACCTGTAACGGCTTCTTCAAAAAAGTTCAGTTTTATTTTAATTTCGGCATATCTTCTCCAATAAACCGGATTAGCTTCATCAATCTTTAACGCTTTTGAAATATAATAAGATGCCTTTTGATAATTTTTATCATCATAATACAAGTTTGTTAATAAAATCCAACCTCTATCCAGCAGAGGATCTTCATGAACAGCTTTTTTGTAATAGGAGATTGCAGCAGCATATTTTTCTAATTTTTCATAACACTCCCCTATTCTAACATACGCAAATGCTGTAGGATCATCTAATTCTAGTGTAATTAAATAGTTATCTATTGCTGCTTGATATTCTCTTAACTCCTCTAACGTTTTTGCTTTTTCTAAATACCCGCCAATAAAAAATTCATCAATAATAACAGCATAATCGAAAGCATTTAAGGCTTCTTTAAATCGTTCTAAAATAAAATATTGCCTCCCTAATTGATGCCATGCAACTTCACAATATGGGTTTTTGTCAATATAATTATTCAAATAAATAATGGAATCTTCATGTTTCTTTTCCATATCAAAACAATATACAACATTGTAAAGCGCTGCATAATCCTCATAATCTTCCGCTAAACACTTCTCAAAGTTTAAACGAGCATTATCAAAATCGTCTATATACAAATATTCCATACCCAATAAAGACCAAACATCTACTTTATCATCTGTTAAAGTAAGTGCCTTTAGTAAATTTACGATAGCCTCTTTATGATTACCAGATTTAGAGTTAATCGTTGCTCTTTGAATAAAAATCTCATCATTATTAGGCGATATGTGCTCTATTCTTTTCAACAAAATAGAAGCCTTATTCAATTCACTTTCAAACACATACAACTCAACTTGTAAGAGTTTTAAATCAATCGATGCTGGGTGCTGTTCTAAACCTAACTTTAAAGCTTTTTTAGCAAGTGCATGTTTACCAGCCTCCAAATAATGAATTATAATATCCTCAAACTCAACCAAATCAAAGAAATAAACATTGTTTGTTTTGAGCATAGATTCAAATTTTACTAATGACATGGTTTAGGGATTTGAATTATAAATCTAAATTACTACAACTACTACCACTGACGAGCAAAGGTGTTTTTTGTTTTCAACAATTTAGTTAACAAAGAAAAAACACGAGAATTATTTCCTTTAGCACTCCTAAAAATAAGCCTCTAGTTGTTTAGAAATAAAAGTCATCGGTTTACACTGAAACAAAATCGAATATAATATAATTAGTTAAATTCGTACATCCTTTTATTTTGCATATACATTTATTTAGCCTAATTTTGAATTTAAACTACTATCAAAAAAATCTGATAGATTTCTTATGAGCAAAAAAAAATTACTTAACTCAAAAGATATTGAAATTATCCTGCATCGATTGGCTTGTCAGCTCATTGAAAATCATAATGATTTTTCAAATACTGTCTTAATTGGTTTGCAACCTAGGGGTACTTTTTTAGCCAACAGATTAATGCACTTGTTAAAAACAGCATACCAAATAAAAGACCTAAAGTTAGGTTTGTTAGATATTACTTTTTATCGAGATGATTTTAGAAGAAAAGAAACTCCTTTATCCGCAGAAACGACTAAAATTGATTTTTTAATAGAAGATAAAAAAGTAGTAATTATTGACGATGTGCTATATTCTGGGAGAAGCGTAAGAGCTGCTTTAACAGCAATTCAATCATACGGAAGACCAGAAAACATTGAATTATTGGTTTTAATAGACAGACGCTTTAGTAGACATTTACCGATACAGCCCAACTACAGAGGCAGACAAGTGGATGCTATTAATAAAGAAAGAGTTTTGGTTACTTGGAAAGAAACTGATAAAAAAGACGCCGTGTATATTGAATAAAGATACCTTTTTAAAAAAAAGATAACTAGCCTATAAAATGTATTTAAACTTAAAAGAAGAAATGCTAAAAATAAGATTCAACTTAAATTTAATGAAATGCAGGGATTAAGCGTAGAGCATTTATTAGGCATAAAATATCTGAATACTAATGATATTGATCTTATTTTTAAAACTGCAGATCATTTTAAAGAAGTAATTAACAGACCTATTAAAAAGGTACCTTCTTTAAGAGATATTACCATTGCTAACTTATTTTTTGAGAACAGCACCAGAACAAAACTTTCTTTTGAATTGGCAGAAAAAAGACTTTCTGCAGATGTTATTAATTTCTCTGCTGGGCAATCGTCTGTAAAAAAAGGAGAAACTTTAATCGATACGGTAAACAACATTTTATCTATGAAGGTAGATATTGTGGTTATGCGCCATGGAAATGTTGGAGCAGGTGTTTTTTTATCAAAACACGTAAACGCTAAAATTATAAATGCTGGTGACGGAACGCATGAACACCCAACACAAGCGCTTTTAGATTCTTACTCAATTAGAGAAAAACTAGGCACCGTAAAAGGTAAAAAAATAGTAATTGTTGGTGATATTTTGCACTCAAGAGTTGCTTTGTCTAATATTTTCGCACTACAATTGCAAGGTGCAGAAGTAAAAGTTTGTGGCCCTACTACACTCATACCAAAATACATTTCTAGTTTAGGTGTAACTGTAGAAAACAATCTAAAAAAAGCATTAGAATGGTGTGATGTTGCCAATGTTTTACGTGTGCAACATGAACGAATGGATATTAAATATTTTCCGTCTACGAGAGAATACACTCAGCTTTTTGGTATCAATCAAGATATTTTGGATAGTCTAGGCAAGAAAATTGTGATTATGCATCCAGGGCCAATAAATAGAGGGGTAGAAATTACAAGTGATGTTGCAGATTCTGATCAATCTATTATTTTAAATCAAGTAGAAAATGGTGTTGCGGTTAGAATGGCTGTTATTTATTTATTGGCGCAACAAATTAAAAGATAAAAGAATGCAAATTAGAAAAAAAGAAACCTATACACTTATTTCTTCTGATGAAAATTCGTTTGCTGACTTTTATAAATCATTTTTATCAAAAGAAAAAGAGTTTGTAAATGAACATTTAATAGTAGAACTTTCTAATGAAATTAATACAATCAAAGAAGATTTTTTATTGTTTTTGGTTGTGGCAGAACAAAAAAAAGAAAATGGTACATCTTTTGTAATTGTGAGTAAAAATATGAATCTGGATGATTTTCCTGAATATTTTAATATTGCTCCTAGTATACAAGAAGCTAAAGATATCATAGAAATGGAAGCCATGGAGAGAGAATTAGGATTTTAACCCTAAAAAAACATGATAAAAAAAACACTTTTCATGCTATTTTTAGGCGTCTCAGCTATTGTGTTTTCGGAAGAAAAAATAATTAACAATCTCTCTGAAGCTCCAAATCCTTTTAAACAGCATACAAATATTATTTTTAAAGCAGACGCTAAATCCATCAGTATCTTTCGGGTAAAAAATGATTTAGGAAAAACTGTTTTCAAAAAATATTTGAACACTAAAATTGATAAAAATAACATTCCTTTTTCTAAAAATGATTTAGTTGCCGGAATGTATGTTTATAGCAGACAAAACAAAAATAAAATATTTTCTAAAAGATTTGTAATTTAATGAGTTTAAAACTTACTATTTTAGGTTGCCATTCTGCAACACCAAGAGCAAATGCTTTTCCCACTTCGCAGTATTTAGAAATAAATAACAAACACTTTTTAATAGATTGTGGTGAAGGCACCCAGCGTCAAATGAGAAAATATAAAGTTGGTTTCTCTAAAATAGATCATATTTTTATTTCACATTTACACGGGGATCATTTTTATGGTTTAGTTGGTTTATTAGCAACTTATGGTATTTTAAGTAGAGAAAAGGAACTGCATATTTACGGTCCAAAAGGCATCAAAGAAGTAACGCTTTTACAGTTAAAAATCTCTCAATCTCACGCAAAATATCCTTTGATTTTTCATGAATTAACGTCTAAAAAAAGTGAACTTATTTTTGAAGACGCTAAAGTTTCTGTGCAAACGATTCCTTTAAATCATCGTGTGTACACCAACGGGTATTTATTTACAGAAAAAAAAAATTCAAGAAAACTGCATATTCAAAACATCAGCAATTATAAAGAAATAGACAAGGCAGATTATTTAAATATTAAAGCGGGTAGAGATGTAGTTTTATCAACGGGAGAAGTTATCCCTAATGATGAATTAACGCTACCACCAAAGAAATCCTTAAGCTTTGCTTTTTGTAGCGACACCTGTTATAAACCAGACATTATTCCTATTATTAAAAATGTGGATCTGTTATATCATGAAGCTACTTTTTTAGCGGATAGAGAAGATTTAGCGCAAAAAACAAAACATACTACTTCTACACAAGCGGCTCAAATTGCTAAAAATGCTGAAGTAGGACAATTAATTATTGGTCATTATTCTGGCAGATATAAGGATATTTCCTTATTTCAAAAAGAAGCAATAGAAATTTTTGAAAACACTCAATTAGCAGAACCCGGAAAAGTATTCAAAATAGAATAGTACATGAAAACTAAAAACATAAATGCTATTTATAATGAAATTTTTGACTCGTACCCTCTAGTTGAAATTGAAGAACACATTAAAAAATTAATTGAGTTAGATTATTATTATCCTTACAACTCCACATTTTATTGCATTACAAATACCGTGCATCAAAATTTTGAATATATAAGTAAAAATTTCACAGCCTGTACAGGTTTATCTAGAGATAAAATGAAATCAGGTGGTATGCAGTATTTTTGGTCTCTTTTTCACCCAGAAGACGTTGATCTTTGGATTAAAAGTTTAACCGATTTAATGACTTTTACGATGACAGAATTGAATGATGAGCAGCGTAAAAGAATGAGTTACACTTGGAATTATAGAATTAAAATTGGTAATGACTTGTATGCAAATATTATTCAGAATACAACTCCCTTGCAGTTTGATGCCTTAAATAAACCTATTATTGGTTTGGCGCATTACACCGTTTTAGATGGTAATTTAAAGATGGATATTTGTGCCACTGCCAAATATTTAAATGATAAAAATGAGTATGAAACCTTATTTTATCAGAATAAATCGACTTCATACCTTCTCGATATTATCAGTAATAGAGAAAGAGATATTATTCGTTTATTAATCACAAAAAAAACGAGCGAAGAAATTGCTAAAAACTTAAATATTAGCAGACACACCGTTGATACCCACAGAAGAAACATCCTTAAAAAATTAAAAATTAATTCTACTTTTGAGTTAATGTCTTATTTTAAGAGCAATCCAAAATTAATATAATTACTCAAAATGAGTATTGTAGGGTTTAAAATCAAACTATAGCTTTGCTTGTGTATTTTGAATTGGTTTTCAATAAAACAAAAAGCTGTTTAACTGAATTTACAATATTTTGAAAAGGGAAATTTAAATACGATTACTAAAACCAATTCAATTTACATTTTTTGTATACCATCTATCACTTAAAATATTTGGTATTAGTACTCATCTATGGATAGTAAAACTAAAGTACAAGCAATTTCAGCCTCAATATTATTTTCTTGTAAAAGTTTTTCAAATTCCACATTTTCTGTTCCAGGATTAAAAATAACTCTTCTAGGCTTTAAACCGATTATATAATTATAATATTCCTTCTGCCGCTTAGGATTTAAATACAAAGTAACACTATCAATATTTTCGTAATCTTGCTTTTCATTATCAAGAATCACATCTAAAACTTTTCCTTTTTTCAAGCCTAAAGCTACAACAGACAGCTTTTTATCTCTTAACCTTTTAATAGCAATATTAGAATATCTGTTAGGGTTTGTAGATGCACCAAGCACTAATGTTTTATTTTTCATTTGTTAATAAAAAGTTAAAGGGTTTTATTAATGGTAACAAATATAATGCTAAATGGTCTATATAGTAATCAAATATAAACCAAAATGAAAAAATTACTAGTATTTATAATGCTTATTGCATCCGCAAATTCTTTTAGCCAATTAGCAAAAAACAAACTTTTAAAACCCGGATTAATCTGGGGTAAAGTAATCGACAATAACTCTAAAGAAGGTTTACCCTATGTTAACATTGTTGTACGAGACATGTCAAAAGAAATTATTACTGGAGGCATTACTGATGAAAACGGATTCTTTAAAATAAAAGACATCCCTATGGGAAACAGCTTAGTAGAAGTTCAGTTTATAGGATATAAAATGTTTTCTAAAAAAATAGATATCACAAATTCATCCAAAGAAATAAATTTAGACACTATTTTTTTAACCGAAGCTAGTGCTTCTTTAGATGAAGTAATTATCAGAGCCGAAACTTCTACTGTTGTTCAAAAGGTAGATAGAAAGGTAATTAATGTTGGTAAAGATTTAACTTCTGCTGGCACAACCGCTTCTGAATTGTTAAACAATATACAATCTGTGAGTGTAGATAGTCAAACAGGAAACATTAGTTTAAGAGGAAATGAAAACGTTCGTGTTTTAGTAGACGGAAAACCAACCAATATTTCTGCAGCTCAATTATTAAAACAAATTCCTTCTAGTTCTATTAAAAGTATCGAATTGATTACCAATCCTTCAGCAAAGTACAATCCTGAAGGCATGAGCGGCATTATCAATATTATTTTAAATAAAAACGCCAACATGGGCTTTAATGGTTCTGTTGATGCAGGAGCTACTGCTGGTCATTATGTGCGTTATAACACCTCTACAAATGTAAATTACAAAAGCGGAAAAGTCAATGTCTTTGGTAATTATGGTTTTAACGGTGGTAATAATTACAATTTTGGATATGTAAACAGACCTGATGCAAATAGATTACAAGACTTTTTATTTCAGAATGATAATACATCTCATTTAATAAAATTAGGAGCAGATATTTACTTAGACGAAAAAAATACGTTCTCTTTTTACACAACTCAAAATTGGTATGATGGTAATGCAAATGGAAATATACTTGTTATAGAAAATGACGTAACAATATCAAATGCACCTTTATTACAATTGCAAGAAAATCATACTGGAGCCTACAACATCAATTACAAAAGGGAGTTTGAAAAAGAAGGACATAATATTGAGTTTGAGGCCACCTATTCTGATACAACCGCCCCAGAAGATTCTGAAAACAAAAATTTAACTTCAAATGCTACTGACAATGATTTTAAAGTTTTAAACTTTACAAACGACATTTTAAGAGAACAAAACAATACTTTAATCAATTTAGATTATACGAACCCTATTTCCGAAAAAGGAAAATTAGAATTAGGTTTAGAATACAGAGAAGACAATACTTCGAACATCAATAATACAGACCAAGAAGAAATTATTTTCGACAATCAAGGAAATGCCACCATACAGCCTCTAGGAAATTCTGATTTTGATTATGGAAGAAAAATTTATTCTGCGTATGCAAATTATGGCCATAGTTTTGGCAAAGTTACCATGCAATTAGGTGCAAGATTAGAACAATTTGAAGCTGCTGGTAATTTTAATAGAGTTGGGAATGCCTCTGAAAATGTGGAACAAGATATATTTAGTATCTATCCTTCTGCTTTTTTCACATTTAACCCTTCAGAGAAAAATCAATTTCAATTAAGTTATAGCAGAAGAGTTGATAGACCAGGAATTGGACAAGTAAATCCTATTAGAGAATTTAGCACCCCTTTAATTACTTCAATAGGAAATCCTGCTATTTTACCTCAATTTACAAATTCTTTTGAAGTAAACTACACCCGTAAAATTAAAAACGGTTCTGTAACCTTTGGCACATTTTACAGAGCTATAAGCGATAATATTTCTCGTGTAACCTACAAAGATCCAAACGACCCAACGGATGTAAAACAAATTCTTTCTTGGACTAATTTTGATGACACGGATGCATTTGGTTTAGAACTTTCTGTAAACTACAAAGTTGCAAATTGGTGGAAAATAAACTCTAGTATGGATTTCTACTCTCAAAAACAATTTGGTACGGTAGATTTGGCAAACCCTAATGCTGAAAGACTAGAAGTTACCAACCAAGTTTTTAATTCAAGAATTAGCAATAGCTTTAAAATTTCTAAAAAATTAAATTTACAATTATTTGCGATGTATCGTGGGGCACAAGAAGATATTCAATGGAAAATACAAAAAATGTGGATGATAAATACTGGGGCTAGTTTAACGATATTAGATGGCAAAGGAACCCTTAATTTTAGAGTAAATGATATTTTTAGAGGGATGAAATTTGCCTTTAATACAGACAGACCTTTTGTGCAAGATGGACAATTTAATTGGGAAAGCCAAACAGCATATCTTGGTTTTAATTACAGATTTGGTAACGGAAAAAATAAAGCGAAACAACGAAGACAACGTGATGATAATATTAAAAGTGGCGGTGGTGGTTTCTAACTGAAAAACCAATTGTAAATAATTGGATTAACACACAACTATTGCATAGAAACACTCAAATTTTACGATGTAAAATTTGAGTGTTTCTTTTATTAATTAAAAAAATAAGAATATTAAATTGGCAACAATCGGTCTCTTTTAAAAGAAATTTTAACCTCGCCCTCTTCCCATTCTATTACTTCTCATTTCAACCATTTTTTCACGAACAGTTAACGTATACTCTTTTTTAGTAATCTCTTTTCCTTTTTCTGGGGCTTCAATTGACACTTTATCATTTTTACTAATAGCAACCTCTATACATAAAAGTGTCGTATTGTTTGCGCTAACTTCTAAAATTAAACCTGGTAAACCCCAATATTCAGCTGGCCCCTGATTTACAGGAATTTGAGGCGTGTACCATGCTTCTACAATTGTTAGCTTCTCTTCTACTTTTTCATCACCCTCTTCGGCGGTACTTGGTGCTAAATCGCTCCAAGAAAAATCATACCAACTTATTTCGGTTGACGGAATAAAAGCTTTCGCCTTGTAACAGGTATACTCGCCAATTTTTTTAGTCTCTGTGCCCATTGTCCAATCTATTTTGTATAAATCGTCTTTTACTAAAAAACGTTTTCCATAAAATTCTTGACTTTGAACTAATTTCTGATCACTAATATTTTTATAATGATCTCCTCTAGAAAAATATCCTCCCCATGAATCGGTTGCTCCAGAAATTGCATCAATTTTTTCCTCTTCTAAAAAAGAAGCCTCCACATTATTAAAACTTAATATATACGTTTTTTCTAATCTGTTCTTTAATCGTGCAGCAACTTCTTTTTTTCTAGCTTCACTTAATCTTGCTCCCCAATTACCAAGTTCCATTTTAGCTTTAGACATATATGTTGCCTTGCCACTAATTTTTTGGGCATTTGTGCTAAAAGTAAACAAAGTTAAAGCAACAAATAAAACGGATTTTAAAACAGTTGATTTCATAAAATTGTATGTGTTTTTGGTTTTTGTTGAACGAAAGTAAGATATTTACAAACAAAATAATTGTGTTTGTTAAAAATTTAACAATACTTTAAAATTATTTTGAAAATTTTTAGAGAAACTTAATCAATTTAGAAAAGTGTTTTCTCCTCAATTTATGTAATTTAAACGATAAAGGCTTCTGTTTATCTAGCGTTTTGAAATCATGATATACCCTTTAAAAATGAGGAAAAAGAGCCGACAATAATAAAGTAATCTCATCAAAACTAAATCATCCTGTTTGCGACCAATTTAATTATTACAACGAAATAAATCGTTTTACTTTACCTTACTTTTTCTTAAAAAAAATACCGTAACGAAGACAATTACAATTATTTTTAAATTTAATGTATCAAAAAATAATTCAATTTATTTACACAGCATTAAAGTATGATACCATTTGAAATTACAGGCACAAAAGCTTTTTTAAAGTCAATATTTTTTTGAAATATTTATTTTATAATTCACCAAGAACCTCAGAAAATCATTTAGGATTAGTAGCTTCAAAGGAAGCCACTAATCCTAACAAGATATTTATCAAACAGAAAAGCAAAATTAAAATTGGATTTACTTTCGAATTTTCGAAAGGAATAAACTTCAAAAAAATATTCATTCCGATAACAATCAAACCAACATTTGAAATCAATAAAAGTAGTTTATAGGTTCTCTTCATTAAAATACACTCAAGTTTTACCAACGAATCACAACACTTCCCCAAGTAAAACCACTACCAAAAGCAGCTAAAACAACCAAATCATTGTCTTTAATTTTACCCATTTCCCAAGCTTCTGTTAAAGCAATAATCACAGAAGCTGCTGTTGTATTGCCATACTTTTGAATGTTGTTATGGACTTTATCATCAGACAATCTAAATTTCTTTTGAATAAATTGTGCAATCCTTAAATTCGCTTGATGAGGAATTAACATGTCAATATCTTCTTTTTGCAGATTATTGGCTTGCAAACCCTCTACAATGGCCTCAGAAAAACGAACGACAGCATGCTTAAAAACAAATTGTCCGTTCATATGCGGAAAGTATGACTGATCTTCTGGATTATTTTCAGCTAAAATTTCTGGGACCCACCTTCCTGTCGCTGGTCCATCAAGCATTAATTCTCTTGCATGTTTTCCTTCTGAATGTAAATGTGTTGACAATATTCCTTTCCCCTTTTCCTCACTTCTCGATAAAATTGCCGCTCCTGCTCCATCTCCAAAAATTACCGTAACACCTCTACCTCTAGTCGATTTTTCTAATCCTCCAGAATGATTTTCAGAACCAATGACCAAAATATTTTTATACATCCCTGTTTTTATAAATTGATCTGCAACTGACATGGCATATATAAAGCCAGAGCACTGATTACGAACATCTAAAGCTCCAATCGTTGGCATATCTAACATATCTTGCACACGAACTCCACCTCCAGGAAAATACATATCCGGACTCAAAGTTGCAAACACAATAAAGTCAATATCATCTTTGGTTAAACCCGCTCTTTCTATGGCTATTTTGGCAGCTTTTGCTCCCATGGAAGAGGTATTATCACCAGTTTTGGGGTCTATCCATCGACGTTCCTTAATACCGGTTCTCTCCTGAATCCATTCATCAGAAGTATCCATAAACTCCTTTAAGTCATCGTTGGTTACAACATTTTCAGGAACATAATATCCAAGACCTGTTATTTTTGAATTATACATAATATTATTTGAGGTTTTTTATTCTATTCACAAAATTGAATAGTCAAACATACTAATAAATTTATATCTTTACAATAGGTACTTTCATTTTATAAAATTTATAAGCACTCATGAACAGAAAAGATTTTTTATCACTCTCTACAAAAGCAGCCGTATTTTTGGGTTTATCAACAGCCGTTTCTTGCAAAGAAGAAACCATAGAACAAACAAATACCTTACTTCATAAAAGCGCCAAAGGCACTGCCTTTGGACTTAAAGCTCCTAAAATTGATACTGTTAGAGTTGGTATTATTGGCGCGGGCAATAGAGGACAAACTTTAATTCAAATGTTTGATTGGTTGGTGAAAAATAACAATGCTACTATTGTTGCTATTTCTGATTTACGAAAAGAAAAAACTGACAAATTAAATGCACATCTTAAAAAAACACATAACACAACTGCAGATGCTTATTTCGGAAATCCTGATGAATGGAGAAAACTGGTAAATAGAGATGATATTGATTTACTAATTATTGCAACTCCTTGGGAATTGCATACAGAAATGTGTTTGTATGGAATGGAAAAAGGCAAACATGTAGCTTCTGAAGTACCCATCGGATATACTTTAGACGATTGTTGGAAATTGGTTGAAACTGCAGAAAGAACCCAGCAACATTGCATGATGATGGAAAACTGCTGTTTTAATAATGAAGAATTATGGGTTTTAAATATGATAAATCAAGGTGTTTTTGGCGATTTAACACACGCAGAAGGTGCTTACATTCACGATTTAAGAAAACATTTATTAGATGAAACCTATTATGAAGACCAATGGCGTATAAAACATCATTTAAAAAAAGATGGAAATTTCTACACAACACATGGTTTAGGACCTATTAGCCAATATATGGATATTGGTCGAGGCGATACTTTTGATCATGTAGTTTCCATGAGTTCTCGTGAAAAAGGATTGAGTGATGCGGCAAAACGAGCCGGAATTGATAAATTCTCTAACGTGAAATGTGGTGATATGAATACCTCCATGATTAAAACCAAATTAGGAAAAACCATTATGCTGCAATTTGATGTACATTCTGGCAGACCTTATGATCGTTTAAATACTATTATCGGAACCAAAGCCGTACATGAAGGATATCCATCAAAATTATATATCAATGAAGAGGAATTGGCTTGGTGGGGGCATAAATGGCTCGAAAAGGACCAATATGACGCATATAGAGAAAAATACAACCATCCGCTTTGGAGCAAATTAAAAACACAGATTTCTGATAATTCTGTAGGCCATGGAGGAATGGATTTTGTCATGATTTTTAGGTTAATACGTTGTTTAAATAAAGGATTACCATTAGATATTAACGTATATGACAGTGTTTTATGGAGCGCTATTACACCGCTTTCAGAATTATCTGTAGCCCAAAATAGTACTTCTATTAAAGTGCCCGATTTTACTGGGGGAACTTGGAAAAACAAAAATACAACTGAAATGTTAAGGGATATTTAAAACAATACTGGATAAAAGTAAAAGCCTCGATTTCAAAAAATTGTGGCTTTTTTTATCTAATTCTTCTCAGAAATTTTACTCATTGCATATTCAGAAATTGCAGTAATAGACAAAGACGGATTTACACGAGGGTTCGCAGAAATGATAGAACTATCACAAACCATCCTATTTTTATAGCCAAAAACATGGTAGTTTTTATTTATTACGCCGGTTTTAATAACTTTTCCTTTAACTGCACCTCCTAAAATATGCACTGTAGTTTTGGTTCCTAAAAGAACATCTGCAAAATAATATCTTTTCAAACCTGTATATTGAACATAAACATTTATGCAAAAAAGCACGATTATTTACAAAACCACCTTTTCACTTTTAAATAACATTTCCAAAATATATTATTTTTCACTATATTTATTTAAAATCCAATTAACTAGTCAAAAAATCAAATACTTATGAAAACAAAAATGCTACTACTCATAGTATTCTTAGCCACTTATTCCTTCGCTCAAGAAAATTTATCATATCAAAAACCCCCTAAAGAAATTTTAGAATTAGCAGATGCAGATTTGGCTCCTGGAGTTCAAATTGACAGCAAAGGTGAACACATGGTGCTACTCTACAGGAATCAATATAAATCCATTACTGAACTTTCTGAGAAAGAGTTGCGATTAGCTGGATTACGGATTAACCCTATTACTAATATTGGAAGTAGAACCACATACTATACAAATTTAAAAGTAAAAAAAATTGGAGATAAAGAAACTAAACAAGTAACAGGTTTGCCAAAAAATCCTCATTTATCAGATTTTAGTTGGTCTCCAGATGAGCGTATGATTGCTTGTCTAAATACAACAAAAACCGGTGTAGAAGTATGGGTTTTAAATGTAAATAAAGGAAATGTAACTAAAATTACCGACGCAATTATCAATGCAAATATGAGAGAAAGCATTAATTGGTTTAAAGATAACGAGCATTTATTAATTAAAACATTGCCTGAAAATAGAAAATCTTTGATAAATACTAGTACCGCAGTACCAAATGGCCCTACAGTTTCAGTTAGTGATGGTTCTAAAGCTCAAAATAGAACCTATCAAGATTTATTAAAAGCTCCAAATGATGAATTTAACTTTGAACAATTATCGTCATCAGAAATAAAAAAAGTTTCTATTACTGGAGAAGTTAAAGACTTTCTTCCTTCTGATATGTATCGGGGAATTAGTTTTTCTCCTAATGGAAATTATGTGATGATTACAAAAATTAAACGCCCTTTTTCTTATTTGGTTACATATTCGCGTTTTCCAAGTGAAAGCAATATATATGATATAAACGGTACATTGGTCAAAACGGTAAATAATGTTCCCTTAGACGAAGTGAGACCCAAAGGTTTTATGGCGACAAGAACTGGAAAACGTAATATGGAATGGAGAGATGACAAACCAGCAACCTTAGTATGGGCAGAAGCTTTAGACAATGGAGACCCGGAGATAAAAGTTAAGTATAGAGATGCTGTATACCAATTAAATGCTCCTTTTAATAATAGCCCTAAACTGATTTTAAAAACTTTGCAGCGTTTTTCAGGTATAGACTGGGGAAATGATGACATTGCTATCGCAACTGACTATTGGTGGAACACTAGAAATACGAAAACATATTTATTTAACCCATCTGATGCTAACAGCGAAGCTAAAGTAATTTCTGACAGAAGTTATCAAGATGTTTACAGCGACCCGGGATCCTTTGTTACTTCTAAAAATGAGTTTGGTAGAAACACACTAGATATACAAGGCAATAAAATCTTCTTGATGGGTGATGGTTTTACTGAGATGGGACAATTTCCGTTTGTTGATGAGTATAATGTAAAAACCAATAAAAAGAAGCGTATCTATCAATCTGAGTATAAAGATAAACTTGAGACGTTGAGCTCAGCAATTAACATGAAAGATGGAGAGCTATTAGTTCGTCTTGAATCACAAACAGAATATCCAAATTACTACATTCGAAATATAAAAAAGAAAAGTATTACAGCAATTACTGCTTTTGACAATCCTTTTAAAAGCTTAGAAGATGTAAACAAACGTGTTATTAGCTATAAACGTAATGATGGATTAGATTTAGAAGGCACACTATATTTGCCTCTTAATTATGAAAAAGGTAAAAAATACCCTATGATTTTATGGGCATATCCAAGAGAGTTTAAAGATAAAGCTAGTGCTGCACAAAGTACTGCAAACCCAAATGAATTTGTATACCCTTACTGGGGCTCGCCAATTTACTGGATAACAAAAGGTTATGTAGTTTTAGATGATGCTGCTTTTCCTATTGTTGGTGAAGGATCTAATGAACCTAATGACACTTTTAGAACTCAATTAGTGGGTAATGCAAAAGCAGCAATTGATGCTGTAGATGATTTAGGTTTTATAGACAGAAATAAAGTGGCTGTTGGTGGTCATAGTTATGGTGCCTTTATGACAGCCAATTTATTATCTCATTCCAATCTTTTTGCTGCAGGAATAGCTAGAAGTGGCGCTTATAATAGAACGTTAACACCATTTGGTTTTCAAAGTGAAGAACGCAGCTATTGGGAAGCTCCTAATGTTTATTACAATATGTCTCCTTTTATGCATGCCGATAAAATGAAAACTCCTTTATTATTAATTCATGGAGTTGCAGATAATAATTCAGGCACTTATCCCTTACAAAGTGAGCGTTATTTTAATGCTTTAAAAGGTTTAGGGGCAACTGTAAGATTAGTTATGCTGCCTAAAGAGAGCCATGGTTATCGTGCAAAAGAATCTATTATGCATATGCTTTGGGAACAAGATCAATGGTTAGATACATATGTAAAAAACAAGAAGACTATTAATATAGAGAATACAATTAAGAACTAATATCAATTTTGCATTGAAATGACCGTAATAAAACGCCCTTTTTTCCTTTCTATTTCAACATAAAAAAAAACCGTAACAAATGCTATGCTTTATTTTTTTATTTTCTATTTTCTATAAAGAAAAAAATCATCATTTTCTTTTACAGTAATTTCAAAACAGAATTGGTATAATTTTGTTTTAGTTTCAAAAAAGCCACTCTTCATGCAAGAGTGGCTTTTTTATGTCATCTTGTCATAAATAATTGTTTGGTATTTTTTTTGTCTATAAGTTAACACAAATAATAAAGTTAAACAAAACTTATATAAAATGGCAAAAGGAAACATTAATGTAGCAGTAGAGAATATTTTTCCGCTGATTAAAAAATTCTTGTATTCTGATCATGAAATCTTTTTACGTGAATTGATTTCTAACGGAACAGATGCAACCACAAAATTAAAACACCTAATTTCTATTGGTGAAGCAAACACTGAATTAGGCGATGCTAAAATTGAAATTAGCATTGATAAAGAAGCTAAAACCCTAACCATTAAAGATCACGGTTTAGGAATGACTGCTGATGAAGTTGAAAAATACATCAACCAAATTGCCTTTTCTGGAGCAGAAGAATTTTTAGAAAAATATAAAGACGATAAAAATGAAACCGGTGTTATCGGGCATTTTGGTCTAGGTTTTTATTCTGCCTTTATGGTGGCAAAACAAGTAGACATCTTTACAAAATCTTTTAAAGATGCCCCTGCTGCACATTGGTCTTGTGATGGTTCTCCTGAATATACACTTGTGGAACATGACAAAGCGGACAGAGGTACAGAAATCGTTTTGCACATTGCAGAAGATTCTACCGAGTTTTTAGAAGAAGGAAAAATTAGAGGTTTATTAACCAAATACAACCGTTTTAACCAAGTGCCAATTAAATTTGGATCAAAAAAAGTAAACGATCCTGATTTTACGCCTAAAACTACAAAAGACAAAGACGGTAAAGAAACTACTGAACCTCATAAACAAATTGAAGTTGATAATATCATCAACAATACAAATCCTGCTTGGAACAAAAAACCGGCTGATTTAGAAAATGAAGATTATAATAATTTCTACAGAGAATTGTATCCAATGCAATTTGAAGAGTCTTTATTCCACATTCATTTAAATGTAGATTATCCATTTAACTTAACAGGAATTTTATTTTTCCCAAAGTTAAGTACGTCTATGGATATGCAAAAGGATAAAATTCAGTTATACCAAAATCAAGTATATGTAACGGATAATGTAGAGGGAATTGTACCTGACTTTTTACAAATGCTAAAAGGGGTCATTGATTCTCCAGACATTCCTTTAAATGTTTCTCGTTCTTATTTACAAGCAGACGGAGCGGTTAAAAAAATCTCTGGATATATTACAAAGAAAGTAGCCGATAAATTATCATCATTATTCAAAAAAGATCGTGAAGATTTTGAAAAGAAATGGAACGATATTAAAGTGATTATTGAATACGGAATGTTGTCTGAGGATAAGTTTTTTGACAAAGCGAAGAAATTTGCATTGTATCCAACAGTAGCAGATACTTATTTTACGTTTGATGAATTAATTGAAAAAACAAAAGATACTCAAACGGATAAAGATGGTAATCATGTTATTTTATACACATCGAATAAAGAAGGACAACATAGTTATACAGAATCTGCAACTGCCAAAGGCTATGAAGTAATAGTTTTAGATTCTCCAATTATTTCGCATTTAATGCAGAAGTTAGAAGGTTCGGCCGAAAAGGTGAAATTTACCAGAGTAGATGCCGATTTTATTGATAACTTAATCAAGAAAGATGAAACTGTAATTTCTAAATTATCTGATGATGAAAAAGAATCTTTAAAGCCAATCATTGAAGCAAATGTTCCTAAAGAAACGTATACAGTTCAGTTAGAAGCAATGGATTCTGATGCATCGCCGTTTATCATCACAGTACCAGAATTTATGCGAAGAATGAAAGAAATGCAGGCTTCTGGAGGTGGAGGAATGATGGGAATGGGTAATTTCCCTGATATGTACAATTTAGTGGTCAACACAAATAGCCCATTAATTTCTAATATTTTACAAGAAAAAGATGAAGCTGCTCAAAAACACTTAATTTCTCAAGCATTTGATTTGGCTAAATTATCTCAAAACCTTTTACATGGTAAAGAGTTAACAAGTTTCATAAAAAGAAGTTATGAATTGATTAAATAATAGCCAAAACCTATATATTTATTAAAACCTCTTTGTAAAAACAAAGAGGTTTTATGTTTCAATGAAACCCGTCCTCAAATAGTTTTAGAGTTAAGATGGCAGAAAAATAGAGACTTACATTCAATTAATTGTTGCAAAAATTAACATTTTTATAACATAAAAAAAATATTACATTTGTTTCTCCCACCAAACAAGATTAATTTCATCACTATTTAGATCATCTTTTGAAAAAAATTTTACAACTAAAAAGCAAAGAATACGTATTACTATTTATATTTTTATTGATATCTGGCGCAGTCTCTTACATAAGCCTGCATAAAATAAAAGAGTACGATATTAATAAAACAAAGACTGCACTTATCACCGTTAATAAATCTAGTGCTGAAGCATTACATCAATGGCTAAGAGGACAGAAGGAAAATATCATAGAAAGTGCTAAAAATAATTATGTTCTTGAAAGTACTAAAAAACTACTTAGCTTACCTCAAGATGCTACAGCACTAGTATCTTCTGAAACTACTAAAGATTTAAGAAAGTTTTTTACTCCTATTTTAGATACCCATGGAGATTTAGGCTCTTTAATTATAAGTCCAGATTATATAAGTGTATTTTCTATGCGTAATGAAAATACGGGAACCTATAATATAATAGCAGAACAAAATAAAAACTTGCTTGACCAGGTATTTACAAAAGGAAAAACCTTATTAATACCCCCTACAAAATCAGATGTACCACTTTCAACCAAATACGGTAATAATGTGTGGGAGACAATGTTTATGGCTACTCCCATTATTGATAATGGTCATATTATTGCCGTACTCACATTTCGGATAGACACTAAAAAAGATTTTTCTAGAATCTTAGAAATTGGGACTATTGGAGAAACTGGAGAAACCTACGCCTATAATAAAAGTGGTGAAATTATAAGTAAAACTAGATTTAATGAAGGATTACAAGAGCGCTTAGACTTAAGTATCCCGAACTCTAATGAAAACGACAAAGACCTCTTGGTGGGAGATACAGTGATTAACGTAAATTACGATGTTACAGAAACTAATAAGTTTGGAAAAAAAGATATTTATAAAGTAAGCCAATGGGATAAAGAATTGGGTCTCGGTTTGATTACAAAAATAAATAAAAGAGAAGCATTAGAAAGCTATTTTCTAGTCCGTACTATCTCTATTGGTTTGTTTATTGGTATTGGTGTTTTGGTGTTTTTACTACTAAATGTCATTGTAAGTCAAAGGCATGAAAAGCAAAAAAACCTAGAAAATACTAAAAAAGAACTGGAAACATTAGTTTTGACAAGAACAACAGAATTAAACAAAACAATTGCCTCAAAAAACAAATTTTTCTCCATTCTAGCGCATGATTTAAGAGGCCCTTTTGGAAGTTTAGTTGGTTTATTGGAAATGTTAGTAAATGATCCTAAATCTTTTTCTGAAGATGAAAAAAATGAAATAACAAAGCAAGTTTATAATTCAAGTCTTAGTTTATTTAAATTACTAGAAAACTTATTAACTTGGTCACGGGTCCAAACAAAAAACTTAGAAATTAAGTTAGAAAAAGTAAACATTCTAGATTTGGTAAATGATAGTGCTGATTTACAAAGATTACAATTAAAAGACAAAAACATTCAACTAGTTACTGCAGTTAGTGCGCAAACATTTGCTTACGCAGATAAAAATTCTTGTAATACGGTTCTTCGTAACTTGTTATCAAATGCCATAAAATTTACAAATCCAGGAGGTACTATTAAAATTATATCCTCTATCGAAGACAAGCAAATTAAAATTATAATAGAAGACAATGGTTTAGGTATGTCGGAAAAACAAGTAAGTACTTTATTTCATGTTGATAAAACAACGTCTACTAAAGGAACCAACAATGAGCCAGGAACAGGTCTTGGTTTAGCAATCTGCAAAGATTTTGTAGAACTAAACAATGGTACCTTATCCGCAGAAAGTGAAATATCTGTTGGCTCTAGATTTATTATCAAACTACCACTTGCTTATTAACACTTCAAAACTTGTAAACTAAAAACCGAAGCACAACTAAAAAAGTGCCCGCATTTTTATAAAATACAGACACTTTTAAAAGTTGGTTCAAAAATAAAATTAGTTTTTTAGATACCTATATTTTATCGATTCCCATAGTTACTTTAGATTTCATTTCTTGCCCACTTAACGATAAGGTCATGTCTATTACAGAGTTTTTAGGTATTCCAGAACTTCTTTCAATGTCCATATTTCCTGTAATTAAACCCTCTCCCATTCCGGAAACGGTACCCGATAAATCCAGCACAATCATATCTTTAGATATCGACTTTACGGTATAAACATATTCTAGCTTCATTCCCTTGTCATCTTTAGAATTTGTCCAGGTACTGCCAACTTTTATAGCTTCTTTAGGGTATACAACACTACTAGATTGTTTTGCAATATCTTCCATTCCCATCACATTAGGGGTTACTGTTGCTTCTAAAATTTCACCCAAATTATTCCCTTTCGCATAAATTACTGCACTTAACATTGGCGCCATTTGAGCCTTCATCATTTTTCCACCAGCATCCAATTCCTCATCACTCTTACTAGAATCGTAACTCATGGCTTGGCCTGCTTGTAACATATCCATAGTCATTTTTGTAAACTTCATTTCACTATCATAAGTGTCTTCTTGCACGTCTGTAACTTTTATATCCATATTAATAGACATCCCCATAGACATGACAGTGCCCATTTCTTGAGCCATTTTCATCGAAACATTATAAGTAGCTCCTTCTTCATATTTTAAACGAAGTACTACGGAATCTTGCGCTAGAGAAATATTAGCAGAAATAACTAAGAATAAGATGATCAATTTTTTCATTTTTTTGTTTTAAGTTTATCTTTATTTTAAGTGGACAAAAATAGTTTATTTTAAATATTTTCGGAGCAAAATTTAGAAGTGATTCTAGTTACTTTTCGTTATTGTTATAAGAATTCTTCTATTTCTTTACTATTAAAAATGTATAACAACAATGCATTTTCAAAATAAACGAATGAGATCTCACTCTAACTTTCATACATTTTTCAAATTCTTCGCATTTCTATTTATCTGAATTAAACCACACCTTGAAAAGGTGATTTTTTTGGAACACAAAAAAAGAATAACTTTGATCAAATTTTATACGTATCATTCTCAAAAATAAATCAATTTATGGAAAAAGAGAGTTATAAGAGAAGCTATACAGAGCTTTTACCTATAGTCATGATTGTTAGCAGAAACAAGTTTCAAGCGATCTAGTTTTTCATTTTTTTGCATACTAAACTTCTAAAAAAAGAATGTAATATTGCACCAAATTCTTTAAAGCTATTACTATAGCGCTAGCAGATAAGTTTGTCACAAAATCCTCACAATTATTTATTTTTATTTTGAAATATGTTTAAAATTATAAAAGCAACTAAAAAAGATGCACAATTACTATCAAAAATAAGTATTGAATCGTTTTTACCTGCTCATGGTCATTCAGCACCAAAAGCAGCTATTGATAATTATATGTCCCTAAACTTTTCTCAAGAAAATTTCATCGCAGAATTATCCGATATTCATAATCACTATTATTTGCTGTATAAAAATGATACAATTGCAGGATATTCAAAAGTAGTTTTTAATCAGTTTCATAAGAATATAGGTGCTAAAAATAGTACTTATATGAGTAGGATCTATTTACTAAAGGAGTTTTATGGTTTCGGCTTGGGTAAAGTATTGTTTAATTTTAATCTGGCTCTTTGTAAAGAAAATAAGCAATCTGGCATTTGGCTAGCTGTTTGGGTTGAAAATCAAAAAGCAATTGTATTCTATAAGAAAATGGGGTTTTTAAAGGTTGGTGATTATGATTTTAAAATTTCTGAAACGCATTCTAATCCTAACCATATTATGTTTTTAGAACTCTAAAATTTGATGTAATTTAAAAAACCTGTTGTATTAACTTATGATACCATTTTAGACCTACAATGCCGCAATAAATCGTTTCTTTTTCGCTTACTTTTTATTAAAAAAAATGACCGTAACGAAGGCTGTGCTCATTCTTTTTTAATTTCAATGAATCAAAAAATAATTCACTTTTACAAATATTTAAAACCTCTTGATTGAGGTTTTTCTTTTTTAGTATCTTTATAAAGATAAAATACATATTATGAAAAAAATAAAACTTGCTTTTTTAACGACACTTTTACTTTTTATTTCTTGTAATCAAAAAAGTAAAGAGACATCAATCTCAAAAGAAAATGCCGATTTCAATCAACTTCTAGTAGATTATAATGAAGGTAAATTAAAAATAAACCCCGTTATGAATGCTACTTTTGCGGGTGATAGCAGGTATAATGATTATTTCCCGAATTTTTTGTCTGATGATTACCAAGAGAGTTTAAATAAATTTTACTCTGATTTTAAAAACAAACTTACCAATTTTGAAGATGCTGATTTAACAGAAAGTCAAAAAATGAGTAAAGCTGTTTTAGCTTGGGATTGTAAAATGGCTTTAGCACAAAGTAGTTTTAAAAATGATGTTTTGTTACCCATAAACCAAATGTGGTCTATTAATTTAACAATGGGTCAATTAGCAAGTGGTTCTAGTGCACAACCGTTTAAAACAGTTAAAGATTATGAAAATTGGTTACGCAGATTAGATCAGTTTAATGTTTGGTTAGAAACTGCTGAAAACAGAATGAAACAAGGAATTGAAGAAGGGTATGTTTTACCAAAATCTTTAATTAAAAAAGTAGTACCTCAGTTTGAAACTTTAACCAAAGTAACTACAACTGCAGAAGGAATTGTAGACGTTTCTGAGCATTTATTTTATGCACCCATAAAAATATTACCAGAAGGTTTTTCTCCAGAGGAAAAAGCTACTTTAACAAAAAAGTATACAGAAATTTTAAATGATAAATTAATTCCGTCTTTTAAATCTTTAGCAATATTCTTGAACTCAGAATATTTATCTGCAGGAAGAGAAGGTAGTGGTATTTCAGAAATTCCGAATGGAAAAGAATATTACAATCATGCCATAAAGTTTTACACGACTACAAACATGACTGCTGATGAAATTCATACCTTGGGCTTAAAAGAGGTTGCTAGAATTTTATCAGAAATGGAAAAAATAAAACAACAAGTTGGATTTAAAGGCACTCTAAAAGATTTTTTTAATGAAGTTAGAAATGACAAAAAATTAATGCAATACCAAGAGCCAAAAGAAATTTTAGCAAACTTTAATGCCATTCATGAAAAAATGAAACCGCAATTAGAAAAGTTATTTGATAAAAAACCAAAAACTCCTTTTATTGTAAAACAAACTGAAAAATTTAGAGAAGCCTCTTCAAGCGCAGAATACAATCCTGGACCCTTAGACGGCTCTAAACCTGGTGTTTTTTATGTTCCAATTCCAGATGCCACGACGTATAATGGTTTTCAAGATGAAGCTTTATTTTTACACGAAGCCATTCCAGGACATCATTATCAAATTTCTTTAACACAAGAAAGTACAACTTTACCCGCTTTTAGAAAAACACTTTGGTATAGTGCTTATGGTGAAGGTTGGGCTTTATATACAGAGAATTTAGGAAAAGAATTAGGTTTATATACAGATCCTTACCAATATTTTGGTATGTTAGGCATGGAAATGCACAGGGCAATTCGATTAGTAGTAGATACCGGAATACATGCAAAAGGCTGGTCTAGAGAAAAAGCAATACAATATTCTTTAGACAATGAAGCTGAATCTGAAGCCGGAATTACCTCTGAAATTGAACGTTATATGGCGATGCCTGGGCAAGCATTATCTTATAAAATTGGGCAGTTAAAAATTAGAGAATTGCGTGCAAAAGCAAAAACTTCTTTAGGAGAAAAATTTGATATTCGTCAATTTCATAATCAAGTTTTAGAAACAGGCTGTATTCCTTTGGCTCTATTAGAAAACAAAATTAATAAATGGATTGAAGCTAGCAAATAATTGAACATATTAACGACATTAATCATACAAAAATGAAAAAAATACTTTTCCTATTTTTATTTATTTCTTCACTAATTACCGCACAAGTTAATACAGAAATTCATCTTTTTGACATTGAAGTTTCAGGAGAAAACTACAAATTGATTAATGGAAAAAATATTTCTAACAATAAAGGGTATGACAGTCAACCTTATTTTTATAATGACAATCTTGTTTTGTTTGCTTCTGAAAGAAATGGACAAACAGATATTGCAAAATATAATGTAAGAGACCATCAATTGATCTATATGAATAACACAAAAAATGGAGGAGAATATTCCCCACAGAAAATTCCAAACTCTAAAAATGTTTCTGCGGTTCGATTGGATGATGATAGCTTGCAACGCTTTTATGAATATCATTTTAAAACAGGAAAAGAAAAAGAAATTATTCCAGATTTAAAAGTGGCTTACCCAGCTTGGTTTGATAAAAACACACTAGTTGCCTCTGTGATTGTACATGATAGTTTACATTTAATTGTTTCCGATTTAAAAAAGAAAACTAATACAACGGTTGCAAAAGAAGTGGGGCGTTCTATTCATAACATACCAAACACTAATTTAGTAAGCTTTATTAGTAAAGAGAACAAAGACTATTGGCTATTAAAATCCTTAAACCCTGAAACAAAAGAAATAAAAGTGATTACTTCTGTTAGTAAATCGGAAGATGTAGTTTGGATGCCAAATGGTAATTTATTGATTTCAAAAGAAAATATGATTTATACATTCAATCCAAAAGAAGATAAAAATATGCGTTTGTTTTTTCGTTTTTCTGATGAAAACATCAATAATATTTCTAGAATGGCCATCAATAAAAAAGGAACAAAAATTGCTTTGGTTGCAGAAGTTTCTCCTGAATATTTAGCACAAGAACAACTTGACGCCTATAATAAAAGAGATATTGATGCCTTTTTAAAACCCTATGCTAAAGATATAAAAGTGTATAACTTTCCTAACACCTTAAATTATGAAGGGATAGAAAAAATGAGAAAACGATATGAAAGTTTTTTTAAAAATACGCCAGATTTACATTGCAAACTTTTAAAGAGAATCGTTTATAAAGATCAGGTTATAGATCATGAATTGGTAACTGCTAATGGCAGTACTTTTAAAGCAGTTGCTATTTATAAAATGGAAAACGGCAAAATTGTAAGTGTAACTTTTATGTAATAAAGGTAACATTTATACTATTCATGCATTCTTTTTTCGAAATGATTTTTTAGAAAAACAACTTGTATCATCATCATAAAACCAAAAAGTAAGATTGCAAAAAATGTGATATTCGATACTGAAATCGCATCAAAAATAGTAGGAATCTGAATTTTATGAATAAAAGAGAAATCTATTTCAGGAATTTTTATCAATCCTTTTTCTAAACCTTTAAAAGGTATAAAGAGAAATGCAGTAAATATACAAGCCAAAATAAACCAAACTTTTTTAGAAATTAAAGCCGTTGTTTTATAAATACTTTTTTTATTTTCCACGACAATTTTATCCATTAGAGAGGCTGTAAAATTGAATGAAGGTTTCTCTTGTTTCATCTCTTTTACATATTTTTTTGCAAAAGCATCTAATTCGTCTATGTGTTTATTTTCTTCCATAATGGTTTATACTTTCAGGTTCAAAATTTTCTTCTACTATTCCAACTAATTTTTTTCTAGCTCTGTGCAATTTCACTTTTAAATTGGCTTCAGACAAAGCCGTTACTTTCATAATTTCTTTTAAAGATAACTCATCATAATAAAACATCCAAATAATAGCGCGTTCCTCTTCGGGTAATTTTAAAAGACACTCGTCCATTATTTTAGTCCGTTCTTTTCTTTCTATACCCTCTAAAATATGATCTACAGCTTTTATTTGGTTAAAAGTAATCTCGTTAATTTCAAGTGAACTATTATGATTCTTATTTTTTTTGATCGCATCTAAACATGCATGATATGCAATTCGATACAACCAAGTAGAAAATTTAGATTCTCCTTTAAACTTGCTTAAATTTCTAAAAGCTTTAATAAAAGTATCCTGACTAACCTCTTCTGCCTCTTCTCTATTCTTTGTCATTTTAAACGCCAAACTAAACACCATGTTTTTATATGCATCAACAAGATGTGTAAACGCATTTACGTCTCCTTTGATGACTTTATCAATATATAGTTGTTCGTTAGTTGTAGTCATTTTCTGTTTGACGGATATACCTTATACAAGGTTACACTTTTTATTGATTTATTTTTAAATACTACGTCTTCCAAGATAACCAATTAAAATTAAGGTGTCTAGTCCCAAATTAACATCAAAATGACTAATACCATTTATGATTTGAATTTACCGTAAAAGAAAATGATGATTTTTTTCTTTATTCGAACTTAAAACATCAAGCATAGCAATAGCTAAGGTTTATTTTTTAAATGATGAAGAAAGGGAAAAAGAGCGTTTTATTAAGGTAAATTCAAGTTGTAGATGGTATTAAACCATTTTAGACATATAATGCTG
>JBNMNV010000009.1:0-29404 GCA_051278125.1 Polaribacter sp.
AATAATAACATTTTTAAATTCTAATTGAAAATTAATTTTTTAAGTTAAATATTTTGTCTTAATCGATTTCCTAAGTTATACTATTTTAAGTTTATAATGTCGTTTAAATATATTGAATTATTAAAATTAAAAAGAAGAGCATAGCCTTCGTTACGGTATTTTTTTGATTTAAAGAGGGTGAAAAAGAAACGGTTATACGTTTAAAATGGTATGGTGAGAAAAAAATACATAAAATTATATTTTTAGGACTCAAAATTCATCAAATGCTAATATACCCGAAATTTTATCAATAATGGATGGCTGTTCAATATTTCCGCGCATAAAGATAATAGCGTCCTAAATTTTCTAAGAAATAAGAGGATAAAGTCAAATATCTTTGATTCGCAAAATAAATCTCCATTCATTTATAGTAAATGTAATTGTATTTTCTCAAATAGTTTCAAAACTCTAGAATTCAAAATTCAAGAAACTGGTGAATATTCATCAAGCAGATAAATATCAAAAAAGGCTGTAATAGTTGGTCACATTTGGTTTCTATGTTTTGCTGTCAATTTGCAAAGAATCCTTCTTTACGATATATTAGTAACGGTTTGCGCTTTATTACTAGAGGAAACTTTTTTTCAATCTCAAAAGTTTCTAATTCCAAATCATTATGGAAACCAAGACCCCATTTCTCATTGAACCAATATTTTAAATCTAAGTCAATGGAAGGAATATTAACAGTTGCATTACCATTATTAGTTGCCTTAGGAATATATGTATGACTTAAAACAGGACTAACTCTAAAATGTTTAGAATGTTTATCTATTGAATGTTCTTAGGATGATGGGTTAAAATTAAAAAAAATCGGGGTAATAAGTGTGATGTATTTGTTCAAAACTTTTTCATTGAAATATGATAAATGTTATCTTATACCATACATCACTGTTTTATGAATTTTAATGATTTACTTTTTTGACCTTGCATTATTTTAATAAAATAAACGCCTTCTGAAAGTTGACTTATATGTATTCGATTGGTGTTTTCAGATTTAAAAACTTTTTGACCTATTGCACTGTATATTTCAACCTCGAAATTACTTGGGGCTCCTGCTACGTAAAGTATATTTTTAGCAGGATTTGGATATATATAAATAAGATTGAAATTTTCTTTGTTTAGAGAAAGAGTATTGCTATTGATAGCATTTGGACTTCCATTGGGGTTTAAGCATTTCCAGTTTTCTGGTAAACTATTATCTGAATTTGGAGTAATTAGTTCTAAGGTATTTCCGGTTCCATTTGCACAACTTGGCCAAGGTGAGTCAGAAAAATAAATTACTTCATCTTGTAAAATATTATTTTGGTTAAACAATCTAACGGCATCAGAAGTGCCCAAACCAAAACCTAAATTACCAACATAATTTGTTATTTCAGGAAATACAGCAGTAAAATCATTAGTGTCTCTTACTAAAACTAAATATCCTTTTGGGTTTATGATAGTTCCTGTAGGAAAGTTGAATACGTGTGTGTCATCATCATCTTTAAGGCTCCAATTCGATACATCTAAAGAGTAGGAATTAGGATTGTAAAGTTCCAACCAATCATTTGCATTAAAATCATCGCTAGATTTATAATTAATTTCATTGATGACAATTGTTTCTACAGCGTCAGACGTTTTAAAATTCGGAACTACTTCGAGAGCTTTGGATACATTTAAATTAAGTGTGTTATTTGAAGAAGAGAGGTCACCACTCCAATGAGAAAACTCATAACCTAGTTTAGGAATCGCTGTTAATTTAATAGGAATAGTTTCAAAATAATCACCAGTCCAAGAAGAATTTTGAATCTGTAAATGATCATTTACGCTAACAAATCCTTGCGTTAAGTCATTATTTTTAATAGTTATTGCATGATAATTAGGTAGGTTAAATTTCGATTTTATGTGATCTTTTACAAAAGAGGATCTATTTCCTGCAAAAATTTTCATTTCATCTATATAGTAGTTTGCTTCGGATGAGTTTGCTCCCCAACGACTATAGTGTACTTGCAATTCTGGCTCAATAGTTTTGTAAATTTGATCGATATGTTCATTGATATTGCTGGATAGAAAACGCGTATTTAGTTCATCAGCATACAAATTAATAAACATATTTCTAAAACCAATGTTTGTTATTAATTTTCTAAAAAGCAAAGTAGACCAGCTAGGGTTTGGCCAAGCAGGACCATTGGTCTCTAAGGCAAAACTCAAGGTGTCTTCCCAGTAATTTCGTGTGTTCCAGAAAGGGCCAAAACTAAAATCAGTATCATACATAATCCATCGCCATTTGCCATTAGGATGTTTCCAAAATTTAACATTATTGCCTGGCCAATCCGTGTTATTTATAAAAATATTGGTCGCTTGATACAAGGCATATTCTTTGGTGTCAATTTGTTGTTCGATATACTCGAAATTAGAATCAGTAGATAAATCTGTATTCCTTACATATTGCATTAGCTCTTGGTAAGACGCATTAGACCCCTCAATTTCTTCAGCATTGTTGGTTAAAAGAGTAATGTCATTGGCATTTAAATTGTGTTTTGAAGCTAACATATGTTCATTAATCTTTTCACGAAGATGGTACATACCCCAATATGCTCCGTTGAGATAGGTTGCTACTGAATGGTGTTCTTGAAAATCTAGATCAGAGCCTCTCATTAAACTAGTAAGCATGATGTCTTTCATCGATGACTTTAACCAATCTTGTCCAGAATTCCTCAACACCAAAGACTGAAATTCAGTATAATTTAAATGTTTAAAATAGGAGTGCTTAAATTCTGAATCACCATACTGGCCTCTAGCAAACAATGCGAGTGACCTTTGTTCATTTTGACCACGACTCCATCCTCCAAAAATTTTAACACCGCCATCAAAATCAACCACATTGCGAGTTTCTTGTTCAAAAAAAGAAAAGTGAATAGGTTTTTCCCAATCTTCCCAAAAATTAGCTCCAAAATAAGGTTCTTCCGTCTCATAAGTGCCCACGGCTCCAAAAGCATAAATTCCATTGTTTTCATCAAAAAAATTTTCTGGGTTTGTACTTAAGAAAACAACATCTAGTGCATGGTTTGCTCTTAGTATATACGATTTTGTAAAAACTTTAGAAGGCAAATAATTTTCTAAAAAAATCTTAGCCCTAACGTTCAAGTTTTCATTTATTGGAATGGGGTTTGTATAAATTGGGGAACTTTCATCGGGGATTTTTCCACCAAGTTCATACCGAATTATTGCTGGCAAAGAACCACCAGAAAGAACTAAACTAAAAGGATTTTCTACAAAACCTCCTTGATGAGAGAAAATTAAGTCGTTGTTTATAGTTCCTAAATACTCATTAATTGAATTTTCATAACTAGGAGTGGTTTGCTCGTAAAAAACAATATTTCCCGAATTGATAGAAATACCTGTACTGGTGTTTGGAGGAAGTTTTTCTATTGTAATTTCATCTATGATAGTACCAAATTTATCTGTTAAAAATAGGGTTTCTGCTGTTGATGAAATCCTAAAGTTAGTGTGTAGGTGCGTTGATTTTAGATTTAAAATTTCAGGAGGAATAACTCCATTGTTGGTTGGAGCTGAAAAAGAAGCGGACAAAAATGGAATTATTGTAAAATCAGAAGAATTGACATCTGAATTGTGAGCCTGAATTGTTAGAATATTTTCTCCTTCTCTTATAATTGATTTAAAATCGGATACTATAAACCTTTGGGGAGTGCCTCCGGAATACATTTGAGCTTCTGAGAAGGTTATAGCATTGGCGTTATACAGAGGAGGGTCTCCGTTTATATTGGCTCTAGCAATTTCAAAACCATTCAGGTATGCAACAAAAGCATCATCATAATCAATATCTAAAATTAATGATGAGATAGTCTCTGTATTTTGAATTATAATTTTTTTCCTCAAATAGACAGAAACGGTACCGTTGGGTAATATGGTTGCATCATCTCCGTCCGCGTAACCAAATCCAGAAGGACCTTCAAGCCAATTTGAATCGTTAAAATCTAAAGATTTCCAATTAGAGCTGGGTTCAGAAGTTGGTATGCTATAATTAAAGGTATCCCCTTGGTTAATTAAGGTTTTATAAATTGCTTGGGAAGTACGGTTCTTTGAAGAAGCCCATAAAAGCATATACTGGTTTGGAGGTAAAGTAATATCAGGAAATGACCATTTTTTTAAATTATCTTGGTCATCAGACAATGACCAGCCATCCAAAGAAGTGGTTTGGGAACTATAATTATGTAGCTCTATCCAATCGGGTGTATCTCCATCCTCATCTACATATACAGAGTTGGAAGCAACAACTTCATTAATGTTGATTTTCTGAGCTGAAACTTGAAAAAGACCTAATAAATAGAAAAAGCTAAAAAGAAAATATTTCATTGCACCAAACTTGTAATTTTTAATGATATCATCTATCTTCTGTGCCCAGTCTTTAAAGACTTCTTTTCTATTTTTAATTAGCAGTAATGGTTTAAGAACAAACAGTTTTAAAGTGGGGATAATTTTTAAAGTTCTTTGATCTCATCAGCAATAATCCAACCTAATTTACCATCGGCTAGTTTAATCTTTTTCCAGTCGTCTACACGATCTAAAACGACAACTTTTGTACCTTCATGTAAAGTAAATACTTCTTCAGAGTTTAGAGTAGGTGCGTTTCTTACTGCTGTTTTTTCTGCAAAAACGATTGCTACTTTATTTTTTTTAGTGAACGTATATTGATTGTAAGTAATAAAAAATGAGAAGATCAAGAGTAAGAAGCTTAAAGTGCTAGTTATAAAGTAAAAGCGTTTTTTTGATGGAGAATCAGCAAAATAAAAGAGTAAAAATAGCAAGCTACCTAAAAAAGAAAATACCACTACCACAATTGCCCATTGATTATAGGAGAGTTTTTGTAACCAATTTTTATTAAATTTTTGAAATACTGTTTTTGGTAATTCTTCTATATTATCTAAAGCTAAACGTTTTGCAAAAACTAAATTATTTTTTACGTCCTCGTTTAATGGATTTAGTTTTAAAGCTTTTTCGTAATAATATATAGAAGGACCAACTTTATTTAATTTATAATAAGAATTTCCTAAATTATAGTAGAGTTCAGAAGAAACGAATCCTTGCGTTTCTATTTTCTTATACAGTTCAATAGCCTCTTCAATTTTTTCATTTTTATATAAATCGTTGGCATCTGTAAACAGTTCTGTTGTATTTTGTGCAACGACAGCGTTTGCAATGATCAACAATAAAAAAAGGATCTTTTTCATCTTATAATTGTTTATCTAATTCAACGATTACTTGTTTTGCTTTCTCAAATTCAGCGTTCATTTCTGTATTCGTAACAGGTGTATAACGCGCGAAATCAGAAGCTTTTAACACATCAATAAAATTTATTATGGTTGTGTTGTTTATGTTTCTGTTTTCAAGGATTTTTGTGATGTTTTCTTTACTGATATCCGAAATTTCTACACCTAATTTTGCTTTTAAATAGTTATGCAAAGCTCTTTCTAAAGCCTCATAAAAAGCTTCTTTTTTACCCAATTGTTTTTGTGCTTCAGATAAATATTTTTTAGCTAATCTTTCGGCTTTTCGTTGTTTTCTTCCAATAACATCGCTATTTCGTTTTTTATTACTTTTAGCAATTAGAATTCCTATTGGAATGAATATTAACGGAAGTAAGAGAACTACGTAAAAAATATTTGATTGATAAAAATCGATGGATTCTTTTAAAGATAGTTCTGTGGTGGTTTGAATGTATCTAAAGTTTTTTCCAGTAGAAACAACATTTTTCTTCGCTACAGTATTTGTTGTATTGGATACTATTTCTTTTCCTTCTGTAACATCTACAAATAAATCATCTGTAGCAATGGTAGTATATTTTTCTGAACTAGGATTAAAGTAGGAAAAAGAAACGCTTGGTATTTTATATTTTCCTTTGTATTGAGGCACAACAGTATAGGTGTCTGTAACATTACCTGTTAAACCATCGGTATTCACTTTTACCCTTTCTTTTCTTTCTGGTTGATATTTTTCTAATTCAGTAGGAGTTTGAACGGTTGGTAGCTCAAATAATTTTAAATTTCCTTTTCCTGAAACTGCTACTTTTATTTGTGACGATTCATTGGCTTTTAAAATCTCTTTACTTAAAGAAACATCAAAGTTAAACTGGCCCACTGCGCCTGTAAAATTCTCTGGTTTGCCTTCTAAAGGAAGACTTTTAGGACTTATCACTTTTTTAGCCGAAGCAAATTCTTTGCGAATATTTTTGGTGATTACGTTTCCGAAAAAATCTGCTCTACCGGAAGGAACTCCAATAACAATATCCATTTTCATAGGATCTATCGTCAATTTCCCGGTCTTAGTAGGAATTAGTAATGCTTTCTGAAGGACAATGTATCGGTAATTTTCACCATTATATTTCCCCATTTTTACAGGAAAACCTTTGATGTCAATTTCTTGATTCCAGAAACCGTTGTATTGCGGAGCCTCGGTTACAGAAGTATCATAAACGCTGACATTTTCACTTACATATAATCTATATTCTACATAAATCCCTTCGCCAACAAACGGTTTAGATTTAGAAATCTCTGCAATTAAATGGATATTTTGTTGGGCAATATAATCAGGATCATTTGGGTTTTCAGGAATGTCAATAGGATCTAAAACAATAATTTTAATCATTTTAGAATCTATTGCAGTTCTATTGATTTCTATACTGGCTGGGGCAATAATAAGCTCTCCTTTTCTTTTGGGTTGAAGTATATAGGAGTAAGACTGAGAAAAGCTTTTTTTTCCGTTAATCCAAGATTGACTTACAGATTGGCTAGGGCCTTGTATCACTTTAAAATTATTAAACTTAGGAGGTTTAAAATTATCTGCACCTTGTCTGTTTACAGAAAATTGAATTTTTAACCGTTGATTAAGACCTAATTTATTTTTGCTAACGCTAACTTCTAGCGTAGGTTTTTGAGCAAACGCAGCAAGTGTTAGTAAACTTATACATATAACAAAGCTTCTCCTAACTTTCTCGAATAGGAGATAAGCAATACTTAAACTGGACTTTTTAAAATAATCTTTTAAACTCATATTAGACAATTCTAACTTTCCTAAAAGGAAAGAAATCTTTGATTATATTTTTATTTAGTGCGATTGTAATTACTTTCTTCTTGAGAAGTATGGGAGGTTACCAATCTTTTTCTTGTTTTACTTTTTTACCTTTAGCTTTTTGAGCATTCATTTTCTTTTGCGTCTTTTTTTCCTCATTGTTTAAGCTTTCTAGCAATTGCTTAATTTGTTGAGGAGACATTTTTCCTTGTTGAGGTTTTGGCTTTTGTTTGTCGTCTTTTTTATCATCTTTTTTAGGATCCTGATTGTCCTTTTTATCTTCATCTCCTTTGCCATCTTTATCCTTGTCGTCTTTTTTCTCTTTATCATCATCATCATCCCCTTCTTTCTTATCCTTATCCTTATTTTTATCGTCTTGGTCTTTTTTGTCTTTATTTTTATCGTCTTTATTTTTGTCGTCTTTATTTTGCTCATTTTCTTTGTCAAGTAGTTTTTGAGCAACAGCTAAATTATAGCGAGTTTCATCATCATTAGGATTGTTTCGTAACGAATTTTTATAAGCATCTACTGCTCCTTGATAATTTTTAGTTTCCATCATAGAATTACCAAGATTATGGTAGGCTTCTGCTTTTGCAAACTTGTCTTCTGCTGTTTTTGCTGATAATTCGTATTGAGGTGCTGCCTCTTTAAAGTTTTGACTTTCATACAAGGCATTTCCTAAATTATAACTTGCCTTGTCGTAATTAGCGTTATTATCTAAAGCTTTTCTATAGGCAACAGAGGCATCTGTATATTGTTTTTGCGCATATAATTGATTGCCTTGTCTTACCATTTTTCTTGCCTTACGTTGCAAAGCAATAGAGTCTTTTTGTGCAAGCACGCCTGCTGATGAAAATAGCATCAAGAAGATAAGAACTGTTTGTATGTAAATTTTCATTTTGATTAATTTTTTGTTTTCTCTTCATTAAATAGATCTACTTTCTTTAACCATTTTGTTTTTTTATCAAACAAGAAAGTATCAAAAAGTAAAAGTAAAATTCCTATACCTAAAAACCATTGAAACTGGTCTTTGTAATCTGCAAATTGTTTGGTTTCAAACTCGCTTTTTTCGGCATTCGCAATGATCTCTGATATCCTTTTTACAGGGTCTTCAGTAACATTACCATCAATATAGCGACCATTGGCAATCTCTGCAATTTCTTCTAAAACAGCGGCATTCCGTTTTGTGATAACGGTTTCACCTTGTCGATCCTTTTTATAGCCAATCATTGCGCCATTTAAGCGCATCGGAATTGGACCTCCTCTTTCTGTACCAACTCCAACGGTATAAATCTTTACACCATCATTAGACAAATTTTGTGCCACTTGTTTTGTTTCTTCTTGATGGTCTTCACCATCAGAAATAATAACTAAAAATCGATTGGTTTGATCATCATTATTATAATATGTTTTGGCCAATTCTAGGGCTTCATTTATAGCAGTTCCTTGACTAGAAACCATATCTGGATTGGCATTTTGTAAAAACATATTTGCCGCCGCATGATCTGTAGTAATAGGTAAAAGCGGGTAAGAATTACCTGCATAAATAATAATACCAACTCTATCGGAACCTAGTTTATCTATAATTTTTGAAATGATTTGCTTCGCTTTTTCTAGTCTGTTTGGTGCAATATCTTCTGCCAACATACTTTTAGAAACATCTAAAGCAAAAACCACATCCACACCTTCTCTTTTAACCGTTTTTAGTTTAGAACCCATTTTTGGGTTTACCAAAGAAATGACCAAAAAAGCAATTCCCAAGGACAACATAATCAATTTTAAAACGGATTTAAATGTGGAGGAGTTTGGCGCTAATCTTTTTAGCAAATCAGTATTTGAGAATTTACGCTGCGTTCTTTTTTTCCACCATAAAACCAATAGAAAAACTACAATCATTGCAGGAATGATTGCTAATAGGTAAAAATAAATTGGTTCTTCTAATTTGTACATCTGATAATGTGTAATTGTTTAATCGTTTATGCGTTTAATTGTTTTTAATTGCGATTTTCTTAATGCATTTAGCATATTCGATATTTTATAAATTCTTTCTCTTAATTTTAAATAATCCTCTTCAGAAATAAATTCTAATTCTTTTGATACTATTAAATGATTTAAAACTTCCATTGTTGTACTAAATGCAATGGTCGTAAAATGTGCTTTATCTTTATTTGTAATTCTGGATGTACCTTCTGCTAAATTAGCCGCAATAGAATTTGTTGATCTTCTTATTTGACTAATTAGTCCAAACTTTTCTTCATAAGGAAAATTAGAAGTTATTTTATAGATATCTTTTGAAAGCTGAATTGCTTCTTTCCAAACTTCTAATTTTTCAAATGAAAAAGTATACATAAAATTACTATTTTACATTTACACAATTAAACTATTTAACAATTATACGTTTTTAAATAAAGCTCTTAAATATTGTATTTCTCAGTAAGAATTCTAACAGTAAAAAACCAAGTGCCAGAAGCACTAATGGTCTAAACATTTCTTGATAATTATAATATTTAAATTCTTCTATTTTTGTTTTTTCGAGTTTATCAATTTCATCATAAATCTCTGCTAATTTCTTGTTATCAGTTGCCCTAAAATATTGTCCGTTTGTTTCGGCTGCAATTTCTTTTAATAACTCCTCATCAATCTCTACTTGCTGTTTTCTGAAATTTAATAACCCTGTTCTTGGGTCTTTACTCCAAGGAAAATCTGCCATTCCGTTTGTGCCAATACCAATGGTGTATACTTTAATCCCTAATTCTTTCGCTAATTCTGTGGCTGTTCTGGGGTCTATATTCCCGGAGTTATTAACACCATCGGTTAGTAAAATAATCACTTTGCTTTTTGCTTTACTATCTTTTAATCGATTTACACTAGAACCTAAACCCATACCAATAGCCGTACCTCCTTCTAATTGACCCCATTTTAATTCAGAAATTGTACGTTTTATAATTCCCTTATCACTTGTAATAGGAGTTTGCGTAAAGCTTTCTCCTGCATATACAACAATACCTATTCGGTCATTGGGTCTTCTATTTACAAAATCTATCGCTACTATTTTTAAGGCTTCTAACCTGTTAGGGCTTAAATCTCTCGCTAACATACTTGCAGAAACATCAATTGCCATAACGATGTCTATTCCTTTATTTGTTTTGGTTTTTTTACTTACAGAAACATTCCTTGGTCGGGCTAAGGCAACAATAATAGCCGACAATGCTAATAATCTTAAAAGTGATAAGACTGGTTTTAGTTTCGATACAAAAGAGGATTTTGTTTTAAAACCTTTTATACTTGGTATTGTTAAAACAGCAGCATCTTTTTTTCTGACAAAGAAATACCAAATCGCTAATACTGGAATTAGTATTAGCAACCACAAAAATTCTGGATTTAGAAATTCGAAATTACTCCAATTCATCATTCTTAATAACTGGTTTTGGTTTTAGATTATGCACTACTTCTTCGGCATCTTTTCGGTCTTCTTCTATTTCAGGAGCCAAAGGTTTTGATTTTGCAAACTTTACTAAATCTGCCTCACGCAATAAATCTTTTAATTTGTTAATGGTTTCTTTGTTTGTATTAATAGCTTCTGAGTCATGAAAATCTTTTAACATGTCTATAATTTCGTCAGATGTTTTTTCTAAGGCAGGTACTTTAAGTTCGCGCTCAATGAAACCACGAATAATATCAGTTAATTCACTATAATATTCTTTTACTTTATTGTTTTGCCAAAGTAGCTTTTCGTCTAATTCGTTCAATTTATAAATAGCTTCTTCATAAGGAGGAAGTAATTTATAGGTGGGTTCATCTTCTTCAATTTTTCTTTTTCTGATTACAAAATAATAAAGCCAAAAACCGATAATGAGTAAAGCCGCAATTAGTAAATAAATATAAATTTTAAAATCATCAAAAACATACGGTTCTTTTTTGATTGTTTTTATAGGATATTTTTTAATTTTAGTGGTATCAATTGCTACTGTTGCTACTTTTATCAATAAGGAATCTGTTAAATAAGCTTGGTTTTTAACAAAAACTTGTTGTTGAGGTATGTAAAAAGCACCACTATCAAAACCAGTGATAATATACTTTTGAATAAGCATATTACGAAGCGTATCAATTTTTGCTGAATCGATAATTTCTAGACCTTTGAGCTCTAATTTGGGTAGAATTACATTTTCTATTTCGTTTACAGAAATTCTAAAATTAAACTGTTCACCAATTCGAATATTAGAGGTTTCTACCTGCGCTTTTACCATTGGATTTTGGCTAAAAGCATTACCGCAGAAAATTAGGAAAATAAAAAAGAACAAAAAGCCTCTTACCTTAATCCTCTTTAAGAAAGAAGCAGAATTCTTGGCTTGTATTTCTTTATGCATTTTTTGAGATCTATTATAGGTGCTTCTTGTTTTCAATTTTTATTTTTTTTTACTCGTCATGAGTTTCTTCCCTTCGAGAAGATTAAGATGGCTCTTTTTATTTCCCTTTATATTTGAAATAGCCTAATAATTTTTTCACATAACTTTCATCAACTCTTGTGTTAATAGTGCCTGCACCGCCTCTTTTAAAGGTATTCATGTAATAAGCAGAAAGCCTTAAAGCATTTGCTTTGTAATTTCTTCTGGTTGTTTTAGAGGAGGTATTCACTAATTGAATGGCTCCAGTTTCTGAATCTAACATGGGTACCATTCCTAAATTCGGAATTTCTTCATCGTGCTTATCATAAACTCTAATACCGGTTAAATCGTGCTTGTTAGCGGCAATTTTCAGTGTTTTTTCATAATCATCATCCATGAAATCGGATAGCATAAAAACAATTGCACTTCTTTTAATCACACTAGATAAAAACTTTAAAGCTGCCGCAATATTTGTTTTTTTACTTTTTGGATGAAATTCAATCAATTCTCTAATGATTCTTAAAACGTGGCTTTTTCCTTTTTTAGGCGGAATAAACAACTCAATATCATCAGAAAATAAAATTAAACCTACTTTATCGTTATTTTGAGTGGCAGAAAAAGCAAGGGTTGCTGCAATTTCTGTAACAGTGTCTTTTTTAAATTGTGAGGATGTTCCGAAAGATTCTGAACCGGAAACATCCACCATTAACATCATGGTTAATTCACGCTCTTCTTCAAAAACTTTAATATAAGGTTCGTTATAACGCGCAGTAACATTCCAGTCAATGGCTCTTACATCATCACCAAATTGATATTGGCGCACTTCAGAAAAAGTCATACCCCGTCCTTTAAATGAGGAATGATATTCGCCCCCAAAAATATCATTAGACAAACGCTTTGTCTTAATTTCTATTTTCCGAACTTTTTTGAGTATTTCTTTTGTATCCATTTGTTGAATTGTCATTTAACATTTATCGGTTTCACATTTTAAACAAATAATTGCTCATTGATAATTGTTTATGGGACTTCTACCTCATTAATAATTGAATTGATAATATCTACAGAAGTTACATTTTCTGCTTCTGCTTCATATGTAATACCAATTCTGTGGCGCAAGACATCAAAAACAACAGCTCTTACATCTTCTGGAATTACGTAGCCTCTTCTTTTTATAAAAGCATAACATTTTGCAGCTTTCGCTAAATTGATACTTCCCCTTGGTGAAGCTCCAAAACTGATTAAATCTTTTAAATTGGGTAAATTATATTTTTCTGGATAACGCGTTGCAAAAATAATATCAAGAATATATTTTTCAATTTTTTCGTCCATATATACCTCACTAGCAACTTGTCTGGCTCTAATAATTTGTTCAACAGAAACAACAGGATCTACTTTGGCAAATCCTCCCGTTAAATTCTGACGCATAATTATTTGTTCATCTTGTAATTTCGGATAATCGATAACAACCTTCAGCATAAACCTATCTACCTGAGCTTCTGGTAAAGGATATGTACCTTCTTGTTCTACAGGGTTTTGCGTTGCCATTACTAAAAAAGGTTCATCTAATTTAAATGTAGTATCACCAATGGTAATTTGGCGTTCTTGCATGGCCTCTAATAATGCAGATTGCACTTTTGCAGGTGCTCTGTTAATTTCATCTGCTAGTACAAAGTTTGCGAAAATGGGTCCTTTTTTAATCATGAAATCATTTTCCTTCATGTTATAAATCATGGTTCCAACAACATCTGCAGGTAATAAATCTGGCGTAAACTGCACTCTACTAAAGCTCGCTTGAACAGCTTTAGATAAGGTGTTAATTGCTAAAGTTTTTGCCAAACCAGGAACTCCTTCTAATAAAATATGACCATCACCGAGCAAACCAATTAACAAACTTTCTATCATTTGTTTTTGCCCTACAATTACTTTATTCATTTCAAAAGTAAGAATATCTATAAAGGCACTTTCTCTTTCTATTTTTTCATTAATAGCTCTTACATCTACATCCATTGTAATATTGTGTATTTCATGTTAAATTTTATACCAAACAAAGCTACAATATTAACAAAATTTTTCTTGTTAAAAGAAGGTTAAAGATGATTCGTTTTTTTTTATTATTTTTGAGGCTTCCTTTACAGATGACATTTTATTATGGAAAAATTACCAGATAGGTTTATATGGAAATCTTTGAAAGAAGGTGATCTAAATGCATTCTCTGTACTTTTTGAAAGTTACTACCCCAAATTACATAGTTATGGTTTAAAAATTTGCAAAGATATTGCGTTAACAGAAGACACTTTGCAAGATTTCTTTTTATATGTATTTGAGCATAGAGAAAACTTGAGTGATTTAGATACAATTGCACCGTATCTTTTTTCATCTTATAAACGCTTTTTAATAAGAGTGATGAAAAAGAACATGAAACTAAAACATTCCAATTCTTTCGATGATACTTTTATAGATCTTCAGTTTACGGCTGAAGAAGTGATGACAAACCAAGAAACAGAAAGCTTTAAAAACAGTAATCTTACCACTCTTTTAAATAAGCTACCAACTAGGCAAAAAGAAGCTATTTACTTAAAATATTATAGTGGTTTAAAAGCTGGAGAAATTTCTGAAATCATGGGTATTAATTACCAAAGTGTTATCAACACACTCTATAAAGCTCTTAAGAATTTGAAAGAGGAAATTTCTATTTTAAAATTATTTGATTAAACTTTTATAAAATAATAGAGTATAAAAAACATAAAAAGTACTTACTTAAATAGACTTACATAAATCAAATAATGATTCATAAAAAATATACCACAATCAATGATTTTCTAGAAGACGCCTCTTTTCATAATTGGGTTTTGCAGAAAAATGCCACTGATATTCATTTCTGGAAATTTTGGATTGCCAATAATCCTGATAAAAGGGAGCTTGTCAGTAAAGCCAAAGCTCTTGTTTTGGGGGTTTCTTTTAAGAAAGATTTTGTAAGCAAAGAAAAAGTTTCTTTCGAGTGGAAAAAATTAGAATCTAAAATTAAGGCCCAAAACACAATCTCAAAAAGAAAAGTAAGATTTTTAAAACCATTAACTGTGGCAGCTTCGATACTTTTATTAGTTGCCCTTGGTTTTTATTTTAAAAATAGTTTCTCTAAAATTACTCATAGAACACATTTCGGCGAAATTTTAAACATTAAGTTACAAGACGGCAGCAGTGTTACTTTAAATTCAAACTCTAGCTTATCTTATTATAAAAATGAAAGTAGAAAAGTTTGGTTGTCTGGAGAAGCTTTTTTTGAAGTTGATAAAAAATTAGAAACCAACGCAAAATTTTTGGTACTAACCAATGATTTAATTGTAGAAGTTTATGGAACTTCTTTTAATGTAAACTCTAAAAATAAAAAAACAGCAGTTTTTTTGGAAGAAGGAAAGATTTGGTTAAAACTTAAAAATGGCATTGATAAAAAAATGATTCCAGGGAACTTTATTGCTTATTCTTCTGAGAAAAAAGAAATTTTAGAGGATAAAAATATTTTTAATGCTACGATAAAAACTTTTTGGAAAGAAGGATCTTTGCTTTTTGATAACTTATCTTTGAATGAGGCAATGGAAAAAATAAAAGAATCTTATGGTTTTTCTATTATTTTTAAAGATGAAGAAACTAAAAAAATTAACATTACGGGAGCTGTTCCTACAACAAATATTGACATTTGTATCAAAGCAATTGAAATGTCTGTAGATGTCGTTATCGAGAAAAAAGACAATAAGTTAATCATCAGTAAAAAGTAGCTCTCATTTTAAATTGATAAAATGGTCCAAAACTCAGTACTTTTAAAATTCTTAGTGCTCTTCTTTGTGCTTTTTTTTTTTCAAACTGCTGTTGCTCAAAAAGATAAGAAGCAAACGATCCCGTTAGTTAAATTATTAGATAAAATTAGCAATACTCATAAGGTATTCTTCACGTATAGTAGCAATCTCCTATCGAATACCAAGGTTCAAGAAAAAGGTTTTTTAAATTTATCTCTCAGTGAATCTATTTCATTATTAGAAAAATTAACGTCGTTTTTTTTCGATGACTTAGGAAATAATTATTATGTTATTTATCCGAAGAAAGAGTTTGAAAAAAATCAAATCAAATCAAAATCAAAAATAAAAACTAGCCTTAAAAAGAGTGATTCTATAAATATAGATAAAATTATAATTATAATTGAAGGTATTGTTTTAAGCTCAGACAATTTGCCTTTAAACGGGGCAACTTTGCAAGAAGAAGGTTCTTTAAAGGGAATAACCACGAATATTGATGGTACTTTTAAGTTTGAAATTAATCCGAATAATCTTGTAACAATTTGTTTTATTGGTCATAATTCTAAAACGCTAAAGCTTGTTGCGAATAAGTTTCATACAATTGTATTATTGGCGGGTCAGGAATTGGATGAGGTAAAAGTTGTAGGCTCTAGAAATATAAATAGGGTAGCTAATGACGCACCCGTAGCAATTGATTTTATAGATATTCAAAAAACAGCTACTAGGAGCAGTCAAGTAGAATTAAATCAATTTTTACAATACATAATTCCATCTTTTAATGCTACAAAACAATCGGGTGCGGATGGCGCAGATCACATAGATCCGGCAACCTTAAGAGGTTTAGGGCCTGATCAAACATTGGTTTTAATCAACGGAAAAAGAAGACATCAAGCATCCTTAATAAATTTATATGGTACGAGAGGTCGGGGAAATTCGGGTACGGATTTAAATGCGATTCCTATTTCTGCCATTAAAAGTATAGAATTATTAAGAGATGGTGCTTCAGCGCAATATGGATCTGATGCTATTGCAGGCGTTATAAATATTGTATTGAAAGATTCGGATAATGAACTAAATGTAAATACTACTTTTGGGTTCAATAATGCAAATAGTCATCAATTTTTCCCGAATCAAGTAGATGGTTTTACCTATAAATTAGGACTCAATTATGGAACCAAAATTAACAAAGGAGGTTTTCTGAATTTTACGACAGAGGTCTTGTCAAGAGACAATACCTTGAGACAAGGCACTGTGGCAAGAGAAAACTTTGGACAAGCAGCGGTTAAAAATATAAGTCTTTTTTTTAATGCGGAAATTCCGATTTATAAGTACACAAAAATATATGCTTTCGGTGGCTTTAATCATAAAAATACTGGAGCATTTGCTTTCACTAGGACTCCGGATAGTGAAAGAAATGTTTTGGATTTGTATCCTTCGGGGTTTAACCCATTAATTACTTCAAACATTCTAGACAATTCATTTTCTATTGGAATGACTACATCATTTAAAGACTGGAATATTGACATCAACAATACGTTAGGAAGAAATAATTTTCATTACTTTATTAAAAATACATTAAACGCTACACTAGAAGAAAACTCTCCAACAGAGTTTGATGCTGGCGGTCATCAATTATTACAAAACACAACCAATATAGATTTTTCTAAATATTTTTTAGCAAAAACATATGGGTATAATATTGCTTTGGGTTTAGAATATAGATTAGATAAATACAAAATATTTTCCGGAGAAGAAGGGTCTTATAGTTCTTACGACCTTAATGGTAATGTGGTAGATTCACAAACTCCAGTTTCTAATTATAGCATGCATAACCAAATTGTTAGACCGGGAGGTTCTCAAGGTTTTCCGGGGTATGCTCCAGAAAATGAAGTAGATAGAAACAGATCTAATTTTGGTTTTTACTTAGATACAGAGGTAGATTTCTCTAAAAAATTTATGCTAGGTACGGCATTGCGTTTAGAGTATTACACAGATTTTGGTAGCACCTTAAATTACAAACTCGCCTCAAGGTATAAATTATCTAAGAAGTTTAACCTTAGGGGGTCTTTTAGTACAGGTTTTAGAGCTCCTTCTTTGGCACAAAGTTATTATAATTTAACATTCACAAATTTTATTGGAAATATACCTACAGAATCTCTTTTGGTGGCGAATAATAGCTCTATTGCAAGAAGGTTTAACATAGATAAATTAAAGGAAGAAAAAGCAATTAACTTTAGTTTAGGTATAACGGCAAAAGTTAGTCCAAGAATTAATTTTACAGCAGACGCTTATTATGTTGAGATTAAGGATAGAATTATTTTAAGTGGTAATCTTGATGCGTCAGATTTAGGTTTAAATATCCAGAATGTTCAGTTTTTTGCAAACGGAGTCCATACAGAAACTACAGGAATTGATTTGGTATTAAATTGGAAAAAGAAATTTGAAAATAGCCAGTTAACTTTCGATTTTTCTGGAAACATGAACAGGATGATTATTGCAGATATCAATAATAAAACATTAGATCAAGAAACTTTTTTTGGAGTGAGAGAGCAACAGTTTTTGTTAGCTTCTGCGCCAAATAGTAAATTTAACCTAGGGATTAAATATCAATACAAAAGACTTCAAACTTCTTTGAATTTTACAAGGTTTAGTCAGATTAAGTTAATCGATTGGCAAATAACGAAAGGCTTAGAGAACTTTGATAATTCTGAAACAGAGAGGTTACGTGCCGCAACAGACATTTACCAACCAAGAATAACCACCGACTTTCATGTAAACTACAAAATAAATCAAATAATTAACCTACAATTCGGAGCAAATAATCTTTTAAATATTTACCCCACAAAACAAAATGATTTTACAGATAGTGGAGGTTTATGGGACGCTACACAAATGGGTTCAAATGGTTCTTTTTACTACACAAAATTAAATTTAAAACTTTAATCGAAAGGAATCCTGCGAGTCTGTTCATTATTGTTTTTGTTGAAATAATTATTCCTATAGAATTTACCGTAAACGCACTGTCTGTCAGAAATTTAAAAATAACAATTGTCTTTTTATTATTTTTTAAAAAAAATAAGTCAATTTTTAAGGGTATATTTTTAGTTTTACAGTCTTATATAATAAATGAGTGTATGCTTTTTAATGCATATAACTCTAAGACTACATGCCTCTAAGACTTCTGGTCAAGAGAGGGTTTTCAAAATAGTTGGTTTTCATCAAACTAAAAATATAGTTTTTTTCCCTAGATATCTATATGGCGCTGCTTACCCGAGCTCGTTTCTTTAAGACAAAGACCTAACTATGCATATTTATTAACTAAAAATTTATTTATTTATGAGACAAAAATATTTATTAAAATTATGTACCGTGGCTATGACGTTCCTAATACCTCTTGGTTTCATGGCACAAACAATTAAAGGAAAAATTACAGACTCTTCAGGTGGCACTTTACCTTACATGAATGTAGTTGAAAAAGGAACTAAAAATGGTACTGTTACAGATGATAATGGAGAATTCTCTATTACAGTTAAAAGTTTACCAACAACAATTACTGTTTCTTCAATGGGTTTTGCAACAAAATATGTAAAAGTAACCAATAGCGATTACTTAACAATTGTTGTTCAAGAAGACAACGCGTTAAATGAAATTGTTTTAGTTGGTAGTAGAGGGAAACCAAGAACTGCTTTTGATTCTCCTGTACCAATTGACAACATTAAAATATCTGAATTAACACAAACAGGTCAGGGAGTTTTAGATCAGCAATTAATGTTTAAAGTGCCTTCTTATAATTCTACGCAGCAACCTGTATCGGATGCTGGGGCTCATTTTAGTCCGGCAGATCTTAGAGGTTTATTTCCAAGTAGAACACTTGTTTTAGTAAACGGAAAAAGAAAGAATGCGAGTGCATTGGTTTATAGTTATGTAACTCCTGGGCGTGGGGAGGTTGGTGTAGATATGAAATCTGTTCCTTCAGCAGCATTAGAGCGCGTTGAGATTTTAAGAGACGGCGCAGCTGCTCAATATGGTTCAGATGCGGTAGCGGGTGTTATCAATTTAGTCCTAAAAAAATCAATGGATCCATTTGTAAATACAAGTTATAGTGTAACGAGTGAAGGTGATGGAGAACAATATCAACTAGAAACAGGTTTTGGAGTTAATATTAGAGATAAAGGTTATGCAAATTTCACTTTTAATTATTTTGATGCAAAACGTACACAACGTGCAGGAACTGTTACAAGTGTAGAAGATGAAGCAGGATATTGGGGAGTTACAGATGCAACTGATTTTAATACAGCTGATTTAACTGCTTTTTTGGATAAAAACCCAAGTGCAGGTTTTCAAGTTGGTACGCCGGATATGACAATTACTAATTTTTCATATAATATGGGATATACATTAGACGAAGAAACAGAAACTGAAGTATATTCTTTTGGTACATTAACAAACAGAAGTGGTGCTGCACCACAATTTGCAAGAGTGCCTTATTGGGTAGATGGTTTTCAACAAATATATCCTGGACAAGATTTTTTCTTAGCAGAAATGGCTCCTCAAATTGTAGATAATACGCTAGCAATAGGAATAAAAACTGTTTATAATGGCTGGAATTTTGATTTGAGCTCAACTACGGGTAAAAATAGAATTGATTATTATATAAACAATTCTTTTAACCAATCATATGGAGCAAGTAGTCCATCAGATTTTTATAATGGGGCACATCAGTTTAGTCATGTTGTTAATAATTTAGATGTGGTTAGAACTTTTGAAGGAGACAACGATAGATCTATTTCTGTAGCTTTTGGTGCAGAACATAGAACAGAACGTTTTGTAACCGAAGAAGGCGAATTGGCTTCTTATAATGATGCTACTCCAAATATAGCTGATAGAACAGGTTCTGAATCTTTTGGTGGTTTTAAGCCAGAGAATGCATCTGATGATTATAGAAGCAATATAGGAATCTACACAGATATAAGTGCAGATCTTTCGGAGTCTTTTTTAGTTGGAGGAGCGTTGCGTTTTGAAAATTATTCAGATTTTGGGTCTAACGTAAGTTGGAAATTAAATTCAAGATGGAAAACCGATAATGATAAGCTAGCAGTAAGAGGATCTGTAAGTAGTGGTTTTAGAGCACCTTCATTGCACCAAATGTTTTATACAGCTATAACAACTACTTTAACTGCAAACGGAATTCAACAAAACGGAATTCTTAACAACTCTGATCCAGCGCTTAGAGCATTAGGTATTCCTAATTTAAGTCCAGAAACTTCTAATAGTATTGGTGCTGGTATTTCTTATCGAATTACTAGAAAACTTGGTTTTACTTTAGATGTTTATCAGATAGATGTTAATGATAGAATTGCACTTTCTGGTCAAGTAACCCCAACGGGAGATCCTTCAAGTCCTATAGATCAAACTTTAGATGCTGTTAATGTAGGAGCCGCAGGGTTTTTCTTAAATGCAATTGATACCAGAACTAAAGGTATTGATCTAGTATTTAGTTATGATAATATTAAATTAGGTGATGGTATATTAAGTGGTAGTATTGCTGCCAACTTTAATAAGACAGAAGTAACAGGGTTTAATTATCCTAAATTTATAGAAGATAATAATTTACAAAATGCAATTTTTTCTAGAGAAGATATTTCTAGAGTAGAGTCTTGGAGACCAAGACAAAAAATTATTGCTTCTGCAAATTATAAAATTAATAAGATTACAGCAGGCATCTCTTTTATGAATTATGGAGAGGTAACTTATAGACATGCTACTGATGCTTCTAACGACGCAACTTTTGGAGGTAAAACTTTAACGGATGTAAACATTGCTTACAAATTAACAGACAAAATAAACCTTTCAGTAGGTGTTAATAATCTATTTAATGTGTACCCAGATACTTTTGCGGATGCATATAGTAAAACCGGTGGTGTGCCAAATGATAGAAATTTAGATTTCGTAGGCAGATTTAAATACCCTTGGCAAACAACTCAATTTGGTATTGATGGTACAAGAATATTTACAAAATTAGCATTCTCGTTCTAAAATACTTCGAACTGTTAAACCAATACAAGTCTGATTGATTTATTTCGACTAATAAAAAATGCTACTCGAAAGAGTAGCATTTTTTTTGTTTCGTTTAAATAAAATATAAGTTGATATTCTAATGAATTAAAAATAAAAAACCTTTCCAAAACAACAGAAGTGAATTTTACTTTTTTAAAGTTGATTTTTTTTTATAATTATTTATCATTTTCATTAATTTTTGATGCTATAAAGCTATTTTTAAGGTTCCCCCTTGAGTATAAAAACAACCCAACTCCTTTTTTTATTTTGATAGTTTATTGCAGATTTTTGATCGGAATTGCGCCTGCCTAAATGATTTAGATTACCAGTTGCAGTTAAAACCATTGCTCCTATCATGTAAAGCTGGACGCTACGCAAATGGACAGAACAACACAGAAAGGAAATATAGAACTCTAGTAAAGTCTTTTTGATGTTTATCTTTCTGATAAATTTTAATCAGTTTCTTGAATCTTGATGTACAGAACGTTCAAACTATTTCAGGGAATAACGTTACTTTAATCAAAAGAGAATTCAGTTTTGTACTACAACTAAAAGGTATTTGAGATACTTGACTTTTAGCCGCTGTTTGTTCTAAAACGTTTTGTAAGCTATCTGCTTTTTATGAAAGTAATAAAAATAACAAGAAGTTATACCCTTAAATTAAAATGATAAAATCATTATTTTTACTACACAAAATTAAGCGTAAAGCTTTAATCGTTGCATAATTTATTGCTTTCTCTTATTTTTTTTAAAAATAATTAAATTTTTAAGAGTATATTTTTTCTGTTAATTGCTTATGTAATAAATGTGTTCAAACTTTTTGATAAAGTTTAGACCAAACAAAAACCTTTATTAATTAATAATTTATTTATGAAACAAAAGTATTTTTTAAAATTATGTACCATCGCTTTTATGTTTATGCTACCTCTAGGGATAATGGCACAAACAGTAAAAGGAAAAGTTACAGATTCATCAGGACGGGCCCTGCCATACATGAATATTGTAGAAAAAGGGAATAAATCTAACGGAATCGTTTCTGATGATAATGGAGAATTTTCGATAACTTTTAAAAGTTTACCGGCAACCATCGTTATTTCTTCTATGGGTTTTGAAACAAAAACGGTAAAAGTAACGAATACCTCTTTTTTAACAATTGTTGTTAATGAAGACAATGCGTTAGCTGAAGTTGTTGTTACGGGTTCTAGAACTCCGCAAAGAAGTAATACAAAGAGTCCTTTACCAATAGATATTGTATCTGCAAAAGATTTAGTAGCTACAGGGCAAACTACTTTTGATAAGGCTTTACAGTACAAGATACCATCTTTTAGTACGGTTCAAACGCCAGTAAACGATGCAACTTCTTTATTAGATCCTTATGAAATTAGAAACATGGGACCAAGTAGAACTTTAATTTTAATAAACGGTAAACGTAAAAATTTATCAGCTTTATTATACACGCAAACTTCTCCAGGTAGAGGTGAAACAGGTTCTGATATTTCAGGAATTCCTATTGATGCAATTAAAGATATTCAGGTATTAAGAGATGGTGCTTCTGCACAATATGGTTCTGATGCAATTGCAGGTGTAATTAACATTATCTTAAAAGACAGTCCTAATGGAGGTTCTGCAACTTTAAGAACAGGATTAACTTCTGCTGGTGATGGAGAAATGTTTGGTGTTTCTGTAAATAATGGTTCTTCTATTGGAGACGATAAAGGGTTTGTAAATTATACAGTAGATTTTTCTAAAACATTAGTTTCTAACAGACCAGGAACAGTAAGTGCTGAAGGTGAAGCTGCGGATTTTGGAGCAAATATTGGAGATGTAAGAGAATTTTTAGGAAGAAACCCAGATGCTAATAACATAAATGGTGCACCAGAAACTGCAGCAGCTAAGTTTTTAGTAAATGGTGAATACAAATTAAGCGAAGAATCTAAAGTATATTTTAACGGTGCTTTTATTAATAAAAAAGTAAATTCTTTTGCAAACTATAGAACTCCATATTGGAGAACTGTTGATGCTTTTCCTTATTTAGCAGACTTTTTCCCTGGAGATAACCCAAATAACGCAGGTGGTTATGATGGTTATGTACCAACTTTTGAAGGAGATCTAAATGATTATAATGCTACTATTGGTTTTAAATCTGTAATTAATGATTGGAATGTAGATGCTAGTTTTACTACTGGAGGAAACTCACAGACGTATAAAGTAAATCAGTCTCATAACAGAAATGTAGTTTACTCTCCATCAACTTGGGTAGATGCTAACGGAAATGGTGTAGTAGACAATGGTGAAATTACTGAAGGTTCTCAATTATATGGAAGTAACTCTAAGCAATCTTTTGATCCAGGAGGAACAGGATTTTACCATAATGTAGGGAATTTAGATGTTTCTAAAATTCTTACAGATAACTTAAGTGTTGCTTTTGGTACAGAGTTTAGATATGAAACTTTTGAAGTTATTGAAGGAGAATTAGCTTCTTATGATGGTGGTGGTGCAGATTCATTTGCAGGAAACAGCCCAGAAAATTCTGGAAAGTTTACACGTTATAACTTTGGTGGTTATGCATCTTTAAACTGGAATCCAATTGAGCAATTAACTTTAGACGGAACTATTAGATCTGAAAATTATTCAGACTTTGGAAACGCTTTTGTTTGGAAAGCAAGTGGAGCTTATACTATTAATGATAAGTATACTTTAAGATCTTCTTTATCTACAGGATTTAGAGCTCCAACATTACATCAAATTTATACTCAAAAAGCACAGTATAGTTTTGTTCCTGGACAAGGGATTCAAGTAGGTGGTTTGGTAAACAATGTGTCTTCTCAAGCAGGTTTATTAGGTATTCCTAAATTAAAAGAAGAAACTTCAACAAACTTTACATTAGGTATTGGAGGTAAAGTAAATAGAAACCTGAGTTTTACTGTAGATTATTATAGTATAAACGTAGAAGATAGAGTTGTTTTAAGTACAGAAATTGGTGCTTCTTCAGCAGGAAATACAGCATTAGATCAAATTTTAACAGCTAATAACTTATCTGATTTAAGTTTCTTTGTAAATGCATTAGATACTAAAACTTCGGGTATAGATGTAGTTATTGGCTATAACAAAATTGAAGCAGGTGACGGAATATTAGGTTTTAACTTATCTGGAAACTATGTAATTGAAAATGCAAGAGATGGAAATGTTAAAAATCCAGCTATTGTTGAAGCAGCAGGTCAATCTGTAGTGAATGAAACTCAAGAAGCTTTATTCTTTACTTCTAGACCAGAAACTAAATGGATTTTAGGTACAACTTATGATATTGGTAAATTCGGCTTTAATATCAACAATACATACTTTGGTAAAACTAAATTTGCACAACAAGGTTTACAAGATTTAGAGGGTCTTTTTACAAATCCAGCTGATATTCCAGCAGGAGCAGTGCAAGATGGAGGTTCTGATTTAAGAACAGAGTTTACACCAAAAGTTGTTACAGATTTAGGTATTAACTTTAATGCTACTGATAAGTTAACATTTTCTTTAAATGTAAACAACATCTTTAATGTATTACCAGAATGGAGTTTTACAAATGCAACTGCAACAGGTCAAGCGATTCTTGATGGTGCTGCTGTTTCAAATTCTCCATCTAACTTAATTACATTTAATCAACGTTATTCTCAAATGACGTATGATGGTTACCACTTTAGTCAATTAGGAACAATGTTCAATTTATCATTGAATTATCAGTTCTAACAGACTAAGTATTTGAATTATTTTAAAGAGGCTGTCTGAAAAGGCAGTCTTTTTTTTTGTCTTTTTTTCTGATATTTCTTATTTTTAAGGATGATTAGAAACGTTGTTTTAAACCTATAACCAAGATTAGTTAAGTCTTTTACCACCGATTTATGATGATTTAGTGCCAAAGAATCATCCAGTTCGTATTGTAAACACGATTATTGACCATGTTGATATCAGTGCATTAGAAAAAAGTTATAAAGGAGGTGGTACCTCAAGCTATCATCCGCGCATGTTACTCAAGGTGCTTGTTTACGCCTACTTACGTAATCTATATTCTTTAAGATAAATAGAACAGGCGCTACAAGAGAATATTCACTTTATCTGGCTTAGCGGTCAAAGCACACCCGACCACAACACCATCAACGATTTTAGAGGAAAACGCTTGCAGGTCATCTAAAAAAAATATTCCATCAAGTTGTTTTGCTTTTATTAGCGCAAACTACAGCAGACGCTGGTTATGAAAGTGAGGAAAACTATACTAATTTAGAGGATTAAAATATCACAGCTTTTTAAAAATACAATTACTTCTATAAAGAACAATTAGACAATAATAAAGGAAAAATAAATCCATTTGCTCCTCATGAATTGCATTTTCAACAAAGATAAAGACATCTATTACTGTCCTATCAGTTCAAGAGATGAGAAATATTGGAAGTAACAAGAAGAAAACGAAAAATGGTTTTGAGCAAGAAATTCATCGATATCAAGCTCAAAATTGTCATGGATGCCCACTCAGAGCTTTATGTCATAAATTCAAATACAACCGAATCGTAGAACGTAATTATCATCTAATCAGACTAAAATAAAAATTCAGAACACTATTCACCAGTGGGCAAGGTATTGCAAAAAGAACAACGTTGCTGGGATGTGGAAGCTGTTTTTGGCAACATAAAACACAATATGAACTTTAAACGCTTTATGTTAAGAGGAATTGATAAAGTAAGTGTGGAAATAGGGCTAATTATAATGGCACATAACTTGAATAAGTGCAATGTGGCGGTATAAAATCGCTTTTACTTTTTTAAAAGTGAACTTTTTTAATGTAACAAATCAAAAATTTAAACAACAAGCTTTAAATATACATAGAAGAAAATCGCCTAAAAATTACTTTTTAGACGACCTCTTTTCGTTTTAAGATAATTTATAATCTAATCTTTAAGAATAAATTGTTTTCTAATGCTGGCAATATCTGCATCCGTAACAGCTGTTGTTGCTGTAATTTTAATCTTTTTAATAAATTCTTCAACCTCTTCTTTACTGGCAGGACAACCTAAGTTTTGCTTTTCAGTATTGTAAGAATCAGCTACCAAATTTAAATCAGTATCTAGTACAAACCAAAAAGGCAAACCAACTCTACTGTTACCATTGTTAAATTTCTTTATCAAATCTTCTCCTTCAGGATTTTCTAGGTTTTTCTTATTATCAGATTCAAAAACGACAATAGGTACTAGAATGTAATTATCATTAAAAAACTTTTTAGTACTTTCTGCTTTCATGTTTTTGGTCATTCTATGACACCAGCCACACCATGAAGCTTCAAACTTAACAAAGATTTTTTTGTCTTCTTTTTTTGCTTGTATTTGTGCTTTTTCTAACAAGGTATTCGTGCTTTCTTGTGCTTGTAGGTTATTTACGCTAATGAATAATAATGTAACAAAAACTAATAGTAATTTTACTTTCATGGTTTTTTTTTTGTGAATGTACAGCTAATTCAGAAACTATAATAATATGTTGTAGAGATCAGTTTTTAAAAAGTTGCAAAACTGAACCAATATCTTAAAATTAGGTTATTCAGAAATTTTACTTTCTAAATTTTTAAAATCATACAAGTTTTTATCCAATAGGTGAGAAGGATGTACGTTTTGCAAGGCATTCATCATAATGGCATTTCTATTAGGGAAATCAGTTTCCCAATCAGCAATCATAGCGTATTGCTGAATAGCCTCTGCAACTGCTTTTTGTAATTTTTTTGTAACCTGTTTCTGAGAATCCATAACCGCAAAAATAATAGTTTGTGGGATAAGGAAATCAACTTTTAATTGAAATTTTATTTACAAATTTTAAGACAAAATATTTTAACCTTTACCCTGCATGATGTTATATTTACAAAAAATCATTTGTTGTTATGAAAGACTTCGTAATTAGAACAGAAAATTTATCGTTTTCATATGCTAAGAAAAAACAAGCGTTAAAAAATGTAAATATTAATGTACCTAAAGGTTCGATTTATGGTTTTTTGGGTCCAAATGGAGCAGGAAAATCTACAACCATGCAGTTGCTCACAGGAATTCTAACGACTACGGAAAAAAATATTACCGTTTTTGGTGATGAATTGAAAAGTCAAATTCCAGATGTGTTTTCAAAAATTGGTGCTTTGGTAGAATCACCAAGCTTGTATTTACACTTGTCTGCTATCGATAATTTACGTTGTATTACACAGCTCAAAGAAATTTCTGAAACCAAAATACCTGAAGTTTTAGAGTTGGTTGGTTTACTTGAGAATGGAAAAGAAAAAGTAAAACATTTTTCATTAGGAATGAAACAACGATTGGCAATAGCCATGACTCTTTTAGGTGAACCAGAATTATTGTTATTAGATGAGCCTGTAAATGGTTTAGACCCAACAGGAATGTCTGATATTAGAGAATTACTAGTAAAATTAAACAAAGAAAAAGGAATTACCATTTTTATTTCGAGTCATTTATTAGCTGAAATAGAAAAAATGTGTACGCATATTGGTATTATCAACAAAGGTGAAATTCGTTTTGAAGGAACTATGGAGGCCCTTTCTAAAAGAGCACAAGGATGCAGTATTTTAGTAGAAACTTCTAGTTTAAAAAAACATTTTGAGCGTATTAAAACAGCATATCCATCCATAAAAACTGAAAGTAAAAATCACTTTAAAGTTGTATTAAAAAGCAAAGAAGAAATTCCTGCCTTTTCAAAATTTATGGCTGTAAATGAAATTCCACTTTACGAACTTAAAATTGTAGAAGGTTTGGAAGAGTGGTTTTTATTCTTAACAAAATAATATTGCTTGATGAAAAATATATATAAAGACTTTAATAAGACCATCAAAACAGAATTGATAAAAAAGAAACGTTCAGGTATTTTTAGCTTAAGTTTCGCCATTGGTTTGCTACTTCCTTTAATTGGATTTATCGTGAAAATAAATTTTCATTTAAAAGGAGAAGAAGTAGCCAGAGGTATTCCTGTAAATTATTACTTTGAACATTTAACAAACTCTTTATCACCTTTTGTCTTCTTCTTTTTTCCTGTACTCATGATTTATGCTGCTAGTAAAATAGCACAAATAGATCATAAAAATAAAGGCTGGCACTTAATGGAAACCTTACCTACAAGTAAGTTTTCTGTTTACTTTTCTAAGTATATTTTATTGCTAACAAGTAATCTTATAGCCATTTCAACCTTGTTGATTTTTACGTTTTTATTTGTCTTTTTAGAATCCCTATTTTTTGAAATTGCTTCAGACAAATTATTGAGTTTTCCATTAACAGATTTTTTAGAAGTTGGTTTACGATTATTTCTTGTAAGTATTTGTATTTCTGCAATACAATATGGTTTATCAGTATTAATTTCTAGTTTTATTTGGCCTATAATTATTGGTTTTATAACCATGTTAATACCTTTAATTCTCTCTGATCTATTTATTGTATTGAATTGGTATCCATATCAATTATTGCATCAAATTGCAAAATATTCAAAGGGTAGTGATTTTGGATATTGGTTTACCTATTCAGAAGTTCTGAGTTTATTATATGCCATTATTAGTCTCTATATAGGCTACAATTGGTATCGATTTAAGGCATTTTTTACTGCCTTTTATCAAAATAAACGCTTCTTAAAATTGTTAGGTGTTTTATTAATTTCTGGTATTGTAATCCATGTTACGTTAAAACCAAAACAGCAAGAAATAAAAAGTAAAACAATTATTAAAGGAGAAATATCCTCTGATAAAGAAGTGAAAACTGTTATTATTTTTGATATTATAGCGAGCGATACTTTAGCCAAAATACCCGTTGTTAACAATACATTTAGACAAGAATTTACACAGAATTTAAATACAGATTATTATACCTTACAATTTGATAATTATACTAGAAAACTCCTATATTTTGGACAAAATGATAGTGTATATTTAAATTACAAATTATTTGGTACCAAAGACAAACTAGAGGTAAAAGGAACTAGAGTTTCTGAAAATATTCAAGAAAATAGTTTCAGAACCTACACCTCTTATCAGTATTATTTAGAAAATAATTTAAAAAT